>NZ_BBMP01000011.1 GCF_000755245.1 Halococcus sediminicola
CTCTACCTATATTGCACTACTTGTATATTTTTGTGATTTTTTTTTTTTCTATCCTATTTCTCCCTCTCCTCTTCATCGACTGCATATCGTCGGTAGCGTCAGATGTGTATCCGTGACATCGCGGAGGTCGAGCCATCACTCACGCGCCCGCGCTCGGCGAGACAATGGTGCTATTCGGCCCCGAGGGGTCGGCTCCAATGAAACACCAGCAGACATACAAAAAGAGCCTCGGCGGGGCCGAGAGCAACGTCGCCATCGCCCTCTCGCGGCTCGGTAACGATGTGGCCTGGCACAGCAAGCTCGGTGCGGACCCACATGGCGAGTACGTCAACTCCTTCGTCCGCGGCGAGGGCGTCGATACCTCGACTGTGAAATTCACCGAGGACGCCCCGACGGGCCTCATGTTCAAGGAGCGCCGCGCGCTCGGCGAGAGTTCGGTGTACTACTATCGGCACGGCTCGGCCGCGAGCACGATGACGCCCGCCGATCTCCCCACCGATGCCATCGCGGAGGTCGATTATCTCCATCTGACGGGCATCACGCCCGCGCTGAGCAAATCCTGCCGCGAGGCGACTCTCGCGGCCATCGAGCGCGCAAGCGAAGCGGACACGATGATATCGTTCGACCCGAACATCCGCCACAAACTCTGGGAAAATGAAAAGCAGATGCGGCGGACGCTACTCGAACTCGTCGAAAAGAGCGATATCGTGCTCCCGGGCATCGAGGAGGGGCGGGCGCTGTTCGACGCCGACACGCCCGAAGGAATCGCGGAAGCGTGTCGCACACGAGGGGCCGCCGTCGCGGTCGTCAAGCTCGGCCCCGAGGGTGCGCTGGTCTCGGATGGAGAGCCGACCCGCGTGCCGGGCTACGAGGTCGAGCGCGTCGTCGACCCCATCGGCGCGGGCGACGGGTTCGCCGCCGGCTTCCTCGACGGCCGTCTCCGTGGACTCGGCGCGATCGAGGCGACGAAACGCGCCAACGCCGTCGGTGCGTTCGCCACGACCGTGACCGGCGACGTCGAGGGGCTGCCCACCGAGCGTGAACTCGACGTGTTCCTCGGCGAGCGCGAGGCGCTCCGGCGGTAGCCCCGTTCCGAGACCGTCGCCCGCAGCTACCGCCAGCGCTCCTGGAGGCGTTCGAGTAGCCCCAGCAGTCGTTCGTGGCCGGCCGGTGCGTACGCCAGTACGAGAAGGGCGAGCGCACGCGGATCGCGCTCGCCGGCGGCGACCGCTCGCTGGAGTTCGTGCCGTGCCGCCGAACTCCAGCCGGCGCGCAGCAGTCGCTTGCCGTACTTGTATCTCGCCTTGCGTTCGAGCGCCGCGCGGTGGGCTGCGAGACCGGGCAGTCGATCGGCGAGATCCGCAATCACCGTCAGTTCGGTCTCGTACATCAGTTCGAGGTCCGAACTCAGCGAGTCCTCCCGGCGGGTGTAGCACGCGAGCGGTTCGGCCACGCGCGCGGGGCGGTAGCGAGCGAACAGCCGCGCCCAGAGGTGACGGTCCTCGGCGACCGGCAGGCGCTCGTCGAAGTGCTCGTCGGCGAAGCAGTCTCGACGGGCGAGCACGGTCGGCATCGGCACGCCACCCTCGTAGAGGAAATCGATGTGGTGGGTTTCGGGATTCCGGATCGGCAGCGCGGACTGTCGGCGTTTTTCGCCATCCTCGACGAGATAGACGTCCGAGTAGACGATATCGGCACCGCCCGCGACGGCCGCGAGCTGTCGGTCGAGCTTTTCGGGGAGCCAGCGGTCGTCGGCGTCGAGGAAAGCGATTATCTCGCCGGTGGCAGCGTCGAGCCCGCGATTGCGTGCCGCCGCGAGACCCTGTGGCTCCTGAAACAGGTAGGTGAACCCATCGACGCGATCGGCGAGGTCGCGCAGCCAGGACACGTCGGAGCTATCGACGACGATCAGTTCAACGTTCCCGTAGGTTTGGGCCGCGATGGATTCGAGCGCCGGACCGAGCAACTCGCTGTCGCCGTAGGTCGGGACGATCACCGACACGAGCGGTCCCTCGCCTTCCTGGAGCGACTCGGGCAGCGAGACCGCTGGCTCGGGCATCGCTGACCCTGGTCGGGCCACTCGCTTGAACGTTCGGAGTCCGTTCGATAGGCGTCGGCGACGGAAAGGTACTAACCGATGTGGTGAGGACACGGAAGCGAATGCGGGACGTGCTGCTCATCACCGTCGATTCGCTCCGGGCCGACCATCTCGGGTGTGACGGCTACGAGCGGGAAACGACGCCGGCCATCGACGCGCTCGCGGCGAACGGTCACCGCTTCGAGAACGCCTTCGCCCACGCCTGCGCGACTCGGGCCTCGTTCCCGTCGATCCTCACCTCGTCGACCGCGCTCATGTACGGCGGCTACGAATCCCTTTCCGAGAATCGAACCCTCGTCACCGAGGCGCTCCCCGCCGCCTACCGAGCGGGGGGCTTTCACTCGAACCTCTATCTCTCGGCGGAGTTCGGTTATTCGCGGGAGTTCGACGCCTTTTTCGACTCGAAGAGTGACCCATCGCCGGCGGCCCGGGTGAAGGGAGCCGTCGAGGAGCGCCTCGACGAGGACGGCTGGCTCTACGGCGTTCTGTCGAGAGCGGTCGACACGGCCGAAAAGGAAGCCGGCATCAACGTCGGCTCGGCCTACGTCAGGGCCGACGACATCACCGAGAAAGCCATCGACTGGGCCGAGAACGAGCACGATGGCCCTCGATTCCTCTGGACGCACTACATGGACGTCCACCATCCCTACCGCCCGCCCGAGCGCCACCAGCGCGCGCTCGGCATCGACCCCATCTCCGAGCGCGAGGCGATCAGGCTCCGCCGGAAGATGATCGAGGCCCCCGACGAGATCACCGACGACGAACGTGGGACGTTGATCGACCTCTACGACGCCGAGATCCGCTTCACCGATGCGGAGATCGGTCGTCTGATCGAGCGCGTTCGTAAGTCCTGGGGCGACGACACGATGGTGATCGTCACCGCCGACCACGGCGAGGCATTTGGCGAGCACGGCGGCTACAGCCACACACAGACCTTCCACGACGAGATGCTCCACGTCCCGCTGATCGTGAGTTTCGGGGGCGATTCCCGAGCAATGACCCACGACGAACTCGTCGGGCTGGCCGACCTCACGCCGACCATCGTCGATTACGCGGGCGGCGAGCAGGCGAATTCGTTCGTCGGCCACAGTCTCCGTCCGCTGCTCGACGGCGAGGGCGACTGGCCGCGCGAGCACGTCGTCGGCGACTGGGCCGACGGAAATCGTGGCGGCGGCGAGCGCCGCTTCGCCTACCGCGACCACCGCTGGAAATATATCGAGCGCGGGGACGGACACGTGCTCTACGACCTCGCGGCCGACCCTGGCGAGCACGAGAACGTCGCCGACGGCCACTCCGAGGTGTGCGAACGGCTTCACAGCGTGCTCGACGAGCATCGAGAGCGGATCGCGGCGAGCGCCGACGACCTGCGGACCGTCGAGATGGACGAGAGTACCAGAAAACGCCTCCGCGACCTCGGCTACGCGGAGTGACCGGCAGCGATGCGCATCGGCCAGACGTCGATCGTCAACTTCCTCTCGCAGATAGCGACGTCGATTTTCGGCTTCGTCGTCACCGTCTATCTCGCGCGCGAACTCGGCGACGCGGTGCTCGGCAACTACTTCCTCGTCGTCGCGGTGTTGGTCTGGCTGAAGGTGCTCGGCGGGCAGGGCATCCAGATGGCTATCCGCAAGCGCGTGAGCGAGGGAGAATCGGAGGCGGCGTTCTTCGGTGCGGGACTCACCCTCCAACTGGTCGCGTTCGTCGTGCTCGCGGGTGCGATTCTCGTCTTCCGCGGCCCGGTCAACGACTACCTCAGAACCGACGCGGCGCTCGGGCTGATCGCGCTGCTCGCCACGGGACTCCTCGTTTGGCAGGTGCGAGCGGCGATCGAGGGCCGTCATCGAGTGGCGCTGTCCTCGCTGCTCGGTCCGTTCGACCGCACCGCCCGCGGCGCGCTCCAAATCGGCGTCGTGGTCGTCGGCCTCGGCACTGTTGGCTGGCTGCTGGCTGGCTACGCGGTCGCCGAACTGCTGACGGGCCTCGTCGGCCTCTCGCTGCTCGCCATCCGTCCGCGGCTGCCGACCCGCAAGCACCTCCGGAGCTTGCTGGGCTACGCAAAATACTCCTGGTTCTCCGGCATCGAATCGCGCACCTTCGCCTCGATGGACACACTCGTGCTCGCGATCCCCGCCTTCGCGATCTCGTCGGGCCAGATCGGCGTTTACGAGGTCGCCTGGAACCTCGCATCCGTGCTCGCGGTGTTCGGCGCGTCGGTCAGCACGACGCTGTTCCCGGCGATCAGCAAGCTGTCGAGCGCCGGCGAGGACGGTATCGATGGCCTCATCGACGACGCGGTAGCCTACTCCGGACTCTTCGTCATTCCTGGATTCGTCGGCTGTGTGGTCGTCGGCCGGCGCGTGCTCGCCATCTACGGCGCGGAGTTCACCCGTGGCTACACGATCCTGCTCGTGCTCGTGGCCGCCAGACTGCTCTACGTCTACCAGTCGCAGTTCACGAACGTGCTCGCGGCGATCGACCGGCCCGACAGCGCCTTCCGGATCAACGTCACCTTCGTCGCCACGAATCTCGTGCTCAACGTGGCGCTCGTCGCGCTCGTCGGCTGGCTCGGCGCGGCCGTCGCCACCGCGACCTCGGCGACGGTCGGACTGGTGCTCTCGTACTGGTATCTCCAGAAATACGTCACGATTCCGATTCCGATCGGCGAACTGGCGAGTCAGGCGTTCGCAGCCGTCGCGATGGGTGTCGTCGTCTTCGTCGGCCGCGGGTTCGCCGGTGCGGGCGTCGCGTGGACGGTCGCGCTTGTCGCCGTCGGTGGTGGGGCGTATTTCGCCACGCTGACCGTGCTCTCGCGGCGCTTCCGGGCGACCGTCCGGCGGAATCTGCCAATACCGAGTTGAGTCGGCGCATCGGTGCGTTCAAGCGCTCGTGGCCACGACTACCCCGAAACGCTTCATGAACGCGACCCGTGATTCGCCGAACCTCCTAGTCATTTGTGTAGACTGCCTGCGCGGCGACGCCATTCGGGAGGGCTGGGGCGAAACGCCGTTCATCGATTCGCTCGTCGAGCGCGGCCGTTCCTACACCGAGCTCTACGCGTCGGCAACGACCACCACCCCTTGTGTGGCGAGCCTCATGACCGGCCAGTACGCCGAACACAACGGCGTGCGCTCGCTCCGCGAGGCACGACTCGCACCCGAGGCGACGACGCTCGCCGAGCATCTGCGCGACGCGGGCTATCACACGAGCGCGATGGTCACCGGCCCGCTCGTCGACGAGACCGATCTCGACCGCGGGTTCGACGAGTACCGCTACCGCGAGAACGACCGCTCGCTGTTCGACGACTGGTCCTGGACGGCGGCCGACGAACTCGAAACCCTCGACAGTCCTTTCTTCTGCTATCTCCACCTCTGGGAACTCCACGAGCCGATCTCGGTGCCGGCGCGGTACGACGACGAGCAATACGGGCGCTGGCCGTACGAACGGGCGCTCTCGGCGCTCGACGCTCAGCTCGAACGGCTCGTCGAACGCGTTCCCGAGGACACGGTCGTGGTGCTCCACGGCGATCACGGCGAGTCCATTACGTGGCGCGGCCACCCGCTCCACGACGCCGCGAAGCGCGTCCGCGACAAGATCCGCTACGAGTTCGGGCTCGACACCCGCCGCGCGGAGCGGATGCTCGATCGGTTCGCCGAGCACCTCGTGCCGGCCGGCATCGCCGATCGGTTCGTGGAGAGCGGCCACGGCGAGACGGTCTTCGACCACGCCGCGAACGTCCCGCTGGTGCTCGCCGGCCCCGGGATCGAGGCGGGCCGCGAGTCGGCCGTCTGCCGCCAGATCGACGTGCTGCCGACGCTGCTCGACGTGCTCGGGATCGATTCCACTCTCGATATCGATGGTGAGACGCTCGTCGGTGGGATCGACGACCGCGACGCCTACATCCGGGCCTGCGGGGCGGCGCTCCGCGGGCGAGAGAACTGGCTGCGTGCCGTGCGGACTCCCCGTTCGAAATATATCGAGCATCCGGGTCGCGATTGGGATTCCGAGTTGTACGATCTCGCCGCCGATCCGGCCGAACGACGACCGATCTCCGATCCCGAGCGCGAGCGGGAGCTCGAAGCACGGCTACCCGATCTTGAGGAGGTCGATTCCGAACGGCTCGCCATCGACGAGCGGCTCCGGGCGCTCGGCTATCGCTGACGCCTCTGGTATGGAGGCGGTGGCCAATGGGGCCGACGGGGCGGCAGAAGCCGAAGGCGTTTGTCGCTGCGGCGCGTCCTCAGGACGATGACGTTCGCCGACTGGCTCGCCGAAACCAAAGCGCGGGTCGATCGCGACGGGATGGCCGGTGTGCGCACGAGCGCCGACGAACTGTGGATCGGCGCGCTCCGCCGGGCCGATCGCTTCGCCGACCCCGGCGTCAACATCTACGACCGTTCGTGGGACGCGCTCGTAATCCTCGATGGCTGTCGCGCCGACGTCCTTCGCGGTGTTGCCCACGGGTACGAGTTTCTCGACGATCCAGGAACCCACCGCTCACCCGGCTCGACCTCCTACGAGTGGATGGAGCGGACGTTCACCGACGAGTACGCCGACGAGATCGCGAACACCGTTCACGTGAGCGCGAACCCATTCACCCACCAATTCCTCGATGCCGACCGGTTCGCGCTGCTCGACGAGGTCTGGCGCGACGCGTGGGACGAAGAGGTGGGCATCGTGCCGGCCCGCCCCGTGACCGACCGCGCGATCCGCGCCGGCCGCGAACGAGGCTCCGACGAGCGCCTATTGGTCCACTACATGCAGCCACACTTCCCGAGCGTGCCGCGCCCGCTCGGCGGCTCAGCGACCCTCGACGAGTGGCGCGACGGCCGCGAGATGGCGTGGCAGGGGCTTCGTCGTGGTGAGTTCACCGAGCGCGAGGTCTGGGGAGCTTACGTGGCGAACCTCCGCTACGTGCTCGACGACCTCGAAATCCTCCTCGACAATCTCGACGCCGAGCGCGTCGCCATCACCGCCGACCACGGCAACGCCAAGGGCGAGTGGGGCATCTACGGCCACCCGAACGTTCCCCTCGACGTGCTCCGGACGGTCCCGTGGTTCGTGACGAGCGCGACCGACCGTCGGACTCACGAACCCGAAATCGAGTCGGGAAAGCGAAGCGACCCCACCGACGAGACGGTCGCCGAACGGCTCCAAGCGCTCGGCTACACCGAAGACGAAACGGGCTGAAGTCGGCCGAAGCGGGCGTCAGGATTCGTGCCGTGGATACTCGCCGACGCTTTCGTACTCCCAAAGCAGGTCGAAATAGCGTTTGAGGCCCGCTACGAACGAGCCGTTCTCGGTGAGCGCGGCCTGTCGCATCGACAGCGGGACGTCTTTCTCCTCGACGAGGACGATCGCCCGGCCCGTCTCGTAGTCCATGCTCGGGTCGGCGAGCGTGCCCCGCCACGGGAGCTTGCCGGTGCTGAAGCGCAGCCCCACGGCCGGATACTCGTGCTCGATGCGCTCGACGACCGCGGCCTGAGTCGCGGCGTTGTCGGCATCCAGATGGTCGGGATGGAGCATGAGCACCGCGACGTCGATATCGCGCTCGGTGGCCGCCGTGAGCGCCGGTGCGACGGTATCCAGATACTCGAAGCTCTTGGTGATGATGCGGAGCTGCTCGTCGGCTTGATGGTACAGCCGCCGGGTTTCGGCCTCGCTCGGTTCGCCGACGTCGACCACCGAGAACAGCTCTTCAGTAGGGGTGACGCCCTCGCTCGCGCGCTCGTAGCGTGGTTCGAACTCCTCCAGAAAGGCCCCGCGGCGCTCGTCGAGGGTGGCGCGAAATCCCTCGTAGTCCTGTCGGCGGTTCTCGACGGCGCGTTCGAGGATCGCTCCGGGTGAACGGGGTTGGTAGCGTTTCGGCCGTTCGGGGATCACCTTCACGAACCCGCGGTCGGCGAGCGCGTCGAGCACGCCGTAGATGCGCGCCTTCGGAACGCCCGTGCTCTCGGCGAGCGTCGGCGCGGTCGTCCGGCCCAGCGTGAAGAGTTCCGTGAGCGTGCGCTCTTCGTACTCGGTGAGACCCAGCCTGTCGAGGGTCCCCGTGGGGTCGACGTCGGTCATGAAAACCGTCCGGCGGGCGGGGTTGTAAACGCGCCGCCGGGGAAAGATATTTATTATTACGTCACAACCGGTTACTCGGAGAGCGAGTAACTATGGGATCCGATACAACGGAGGACGTCGACGAGCATCTCGCGGACGTGCCGGATGGCTGTGGCTGTGCTGAGGTCTGGGAGCACCTGAGCGAACGGCGCGAAGAGTGAGCGTAGCGAGAAAGAGGACGAAGCGGGTGCCAAAGGGTTTTGCGCGTGGCCCGAGGAGGGTCGGGCAATGGCCGAGTGCGGCGACGTCTGCGTACTGATTCCGACCTACGAGGAGGCCGCGACCATCGGTAGCGTCGTCGACGGCTTCCGCGAGCGGGGCTTTTCGAACATCTTAGTGATCGACGGTCACTCGACCGACGAGACGAGGAACATCGCCCGCGAGCACGGTGCGCGCGTCGTCGAGCAGTCCGGCCGGGGGAAGGGCACCGGCAAGGGGCAGGCCGTCCGCGAGGGCGTCGCCCGCACGACCGCCCCGTACATCCTCCTGCTCGACGGCGACGGAACTTACCGGCCGGCCGACGCCGAGGCACTACTCGACCCCCTCCTGAGTGGGAAGGCCGACCACGTCATCGGCGACCGCTACGCCGACATGGCCGACGGTGCGATGACCCGTTTCAATGGCGTCGGCAATCGGATGATCAATCGCGCCTTCCGCACCGTCCACGGCCGCGACGTCGGCGACGTGCTGAGTGGGTATCGCGCGTTCACCCGCGAGTCGTTCGAGCGCTGTCACCCCACCGCGGAGGGGTTCGGCATCGAGACCGAACTCGCCGTCGAGTGCGTCAAACAGGGCGTCGAGATGGTGACCGTCCCCATCACCTACCAGGCCCGACCCGCGGACTCCGAGACGAACCTTCGACCCGTGCGCGACGGCGCGCGCATCCTGCTCACGCTCTACCGGTTGGCCAAGACCAACAACCCCCTGTTCTACTTCGGCAGCGCCGGCGCGCTCTCGGGGTTCGTCGGCGTGGTGCTGGCCACGTACGTCCTCGTCGAGTGGCTCACCCTCCGCATCTCCCACGAGGTGCTCGCGGTCGCGGCGGCCTTCGCGGTCATCGTCGGCGTCCAGTTGGTGATGTTCGGCGTCCTCTCGGACATGATGCTCGCCATCAACCGCGAACAGACGCGCCGCTTCGAGGCGCTCGTCGAGAACGCCCGGCCAGACGGACGTGAGTCGGCCGTCGAGAGCGAGCCACGAACCGAGGGCGCTCGGCTGGACGATCGGCGTGTGAGCGGACGGGCGGGCGAGCGCGACTAGAACAGCGACCGAAGTCGCCCCAGCAGTCCGCTGGGGGCCGACCGCCGCTGCTTTTCGAAGACCGGATGGAGCGCATCAAGCAGTTCGTCCTCGGAGTCGAACCGTTCTTTTCCTACTCGTTCGAGCGCCGTCGAGAGCGCCAGTCCGTTGCCGGCCGGGTCACAGGGGACTTTCGGGTCGTCGAGCGCGCGCACCAGTTCCGCCGAATCGACCGGGTAAGAGACGTCCGCGCGGTCGAGACGCTCGGCGAGCGCGGCGATACCGAACGCGAGACTCTCCGGCTCGTCCGTGTCGTCCTGCGGCGGTCGGACACCCATGTCCGGACGTGGCGACCGACCGACGAAAACCCTCCGGCACTGCTCGCGGCCATCGGTCAAGGATTCGGTCGCCTCGCTGTGTGGGTTCGAGTAGCCGGGAAGTGAAGTGTCGAATGAAGTTATCGGGGATACCGAATGAAAATCCCATCGCACCGAAATCGGCGACAGGTCGCGTGAAATCGGCCGTTCGAGCGCTACTCGACGGTTATCCGTCCCGTGCGAGTGCTCGCGTTGACCGTCACCGAGTAGGCGATCTCGCCGGTCTTGAAGGTGCTCGTGTCGATGGTGAACGTCACCTCCTGCGATTCGCCCGCGTCGAGCGTGACGCTCTGTTCGTCGGTGACGTTCTGGCCGACGGACGTGATGACCTCGTTGGTGAACTTGTCGGTGAAGCTCCCCGGCGCGAGGAGGTCGAACCACGCGCCGTCGGCGACGCGCTCGGCGAGCACGCGCAGGTCGAGTGCGGGGTCGTACGCCTCGCCACGCCGGTTGTTGTAGTTCCGGATGTAGTCGACGTCCGGCGAGACCGAGATGAGCTTCGCCTTCTTGTCGTCGATGAGGGTGACCAACTCGTCCTGTGTCGGGTCCGACGAGATCCGGTCGCTGTCCTCGTTCGTGATGTCGATGAGCACGGTTTTGGCGTCCGAGCGCGCCGAGAGCGCGTTCAGCGAGCCACGGATCGCCCGGTAGTTGGCCTCGAACGCCCCGCTTGCGGAGATACCGTCGATGGTCCGTTCGGTCTGGCCGACGTCGCTGGTGTAGTCCTGTCGCAGCGTCGCCGAGCCTTTGCCGTAGGTCACGACCGCAAAGCGGGCGTCGATGCCCTGACTGTCGAGTTCGTTGTTGAACCCGCGAATGTCGTCTCTGACCTGATCGATGTAGGGCTGCATGCTTCCCGAGTCGTCGAGCAAGAACACGACGTCGACCTTCCCGCTACTCTGTCCGGCGGCGGTGAGCGTCGCGTTCTCGGTGCAGCCGTTCGCCCGGCCGGTGTTGGTGACGTTCGCGGTGACCGTTGCCTGCTCGCCACGCGTCACGGTGTCCGGTGCCGTGACGTCGCTCACCTCGACGCTACACCGCGGGACGAACCCACTGCCCGAGAGGGGTATCGTCACGGCCTGCTGGTTCACGGCGTCGCTTTCGATCGCCAGACTCGCCGCCTTCGGACCGGCCGAGGTGGGCGAGAAGCCGACGGTGATCTCTCGCACCTCGCCGGGTGCGAGCGTGAACGGGCCACCGCCGTCGACGATGCTGAACTCCTCGCCGTTCGCGCCGACGATGCTCGTGTCGGTCACTGCAAGCGGCGCGCTCCCGTCGTTCGTGACCGTAATCGTCGTCGTGTTCGTGGTCCCGGTTGCCACCTCACCGAAGTCGTGCCGAGCCGGGTCCGCGACGAGGTTCGACGCGGTGCCCGTCCCGGTGAGCGCCGCGGTGACGGTGGACTGCTCGGGATCGTTGCTCTGCACTTCGATGGTCGCGCTCTTTGCGCCGGCGGAACCGGGCGCAAACTCCACGGTTATCTCTCGACTCTGGCCCGGTTCGACCGTGAACGGGGCGTCGGGACCGATCACGGTGAACTCGCTCGCGTCCGCGCCGACGACGTTCACCGCACTCACGTCGAGTCCTGCGGTGCCGTCGTTCGTGACGGTGAACGTCGTGGTGTTCACCGACCCAGCCGGCACTTCGCCCAAGTCACGCGTCTCGGGTGTGAGCGAGATGGATGGTGCGATGCTTTCGCCCGACAGCGGTACCGTCACGGTTGGCTGGTTCGCGGCGTCGCTCTCGACGACGAGCGTCGCCTTCTTCTCGCCCGTCGTCGTCGGCGCGAAGTCGATGCGCACCTCGACGCTTTGCGATTCGCCGGGCTGGAGCGTGAACGGCCCACTCCCATCGACGATGGTGAAGTCGCCGGCGTCCGGACCCACGATGCTCGTCGACGAGACTGACAGCGGTGCGTCCCCGTCGTTGGTGACGGTGAAGTTCTTCGTCTGACTGCCACCGTTTGGCACCTGCCGGTAGTCGTAACTCGGTGGGTCGACGACGATATTCGACGCGGTGCCCGTCCCGGTGAGAGCCGCGGTGACGGTGGGCCGGTCGGGGTCGTCGCTTTCGAGTTCGAGGGTCGCGCTCTTCGCGCCCGTCGAGTTCGGAACGAATCTGACCCGGATGTCGCGCGATTCGCCGGGAGCCAGCATGTACGACCGTCCACCGTCGACGAGCGCGAACTCCTCGGCGTTCGCACCGGAGATGGTCGTCCCCGAGACGGTGAGCGGCGCATTGCCGTCGTTCGTGACCGTGAACGTCGTGACGTTACCCGTGTTGACCGCCACGTCGCCGTAATCGTAACTCTCCGACGAGAGACCGATCGTCGGCTTGACGCTCTGGCCGGTGAGTGGCACCGTCACGGTCGGCTGGTCGGGATCGTCGCTCTCGACGACCAACTGTGCGTTCTTCTCGCCGGTGGTCGTCGGCGCGAACTGCACTGTCACTTCCTGTGACTCGCCCGGTGCAAGCGTGAACGGTCCACCGCCGTCGGTGATCGTGAACGCACCTGCGTCGTCACCCCCGATGCTCGTTCCCGAGATCGCAAGCGGCGCGGTGCCGTCGTTCGTGACGGTGACCGTCTGGGTGGCGTTCCCGTCGTTCACCACGTCGCCGTAGTCGAGGTTCGCGGGATCGACGGCGATGTTCGACTCGATACCCGTTCCGGAGATGTCCGACGAGACGGTCGGTTGGTCGGGATCGTTGCTCCGCACTTCGAGTCTCGCGCTCTTCGTGCCCGTCGATTCGGGAGCGAACTCGACGGTTAGCTCCCGACTCTCGCCGGGACCGAGCGTGAACGCGCCGCCACCGCCGACGACGGTGAACGCAGCCGCGTCCGCCCCGGTGATACTCGTTCCGCTCACGTCGAGCGGTGCAGTGCCGTCGTTCGTGACCGTGAACGTCGTCGTGTTCGCCGATCCCGTGGGAATCTCGCCGTAATCGTTGCTTGACGGGGAGAGAGCGACGTTCGGTGCGACGCTCTCACCGGCGAGTGATACCGTGACGGTTGGCTGGTCGCCGTCGTCGCTGTCGATGGCGAGTGTCGCGCTCTTCGAACCGGTCGAGGAGGGCGCGAACTGGACGGTGACTTCGCGGGACTCGCCGGGACCGAGCGTGAACGGTCCACCACCGTCGGTGATGGTGAATTCGCCGGCATCCGCACCCGAGAGCGTCGTCCCGGAAACCGACAGCGGCGCAGTCCCGTCGTTCGTCACCAGGAACGTGCGCGTGCTCTCTCCGTCGTCGGGAACCTCACCGTAGTCGAGGCTCGTGGGGTCGACCACGATGTTCGACTGGGTGCCGGTGCCCGACAGCGAACTCGTCAGCGTGGGACTGTCCGGGTCGTCGCTGTCGATGGCGAGTGTTGCGTTCTTCGCGCCCGTCGAGGTGGGTGCGAACGCCACAGTGACTTCGCGCGATTCGTCCGGTGCGAGCGTGAACGATCCGTCACCCGAAACGAAGGTGTACTGGTCCGCGTCGGCACCGATCAATCGGGTTCCGCTCACGTCGAGCGGCGCAGTGCCGTCGTTCGTGACGGTGAACGTCTGCGTATCGCCGGAACCGACCGCCACGTCACCGTAGTCGTACGTTTCGGGGGTGAGCACCGCGTTGGGTTCGACGCTGCCGCCGGAGAGCGGTACCGTCACCGTGGGCTGGTCGGCGTCGTCGCTCTCGATGACGACTTCCGCCGTCTTGTCACCCGTCGAGGAGGGCGCGAACTGGACGGTGACTTCGCGGGACTCGCCCGGTGCGAGCGTGAACGGTCCACCGCCGTCGGTAATGGTGAATTCGCCGGCATCCCGCCCGGAGATGGTCGCCCCGGAAACCGACAGCGGTGCGTCGCCGTCGTTGGTCACCGTAACCGTCTGCGTCGCCTGGCCGTCGTTCGAGACGTCACCGTAGTCGAGGCTCGCGGGATCGACGGCGATGTTCGACTGGGTGGCCTGTCCCGTGAGCGAACCCGTGACCGTCGGGCTGTCCGCGTCGTCGCTCGCGACTTCGAGCGTCGCGCTCTTCGCGCCCGTCGAGGTCGGCGAGAACGCGACGGTTATCGTTCTGGTTTCGTTCGGTGACAGCTCGAAGGAGCCACCGCCGTCGGTGATCGTGAACTCGCCGGCGTCCGCACCCGCGATGGTGACGTCCGAAACCGACAGCGGCGCGCTTCCATCGTTTCGGACCACGAAGGCCCGTGTCTCGGCCGACTCCACCGGCACGTCGCCGTAGTCGCGTGCATCTGGCGTGAGCGTGATGTCCGGTTCGGTGCTCGTTCCTCTCAAGGGGATCGTCAGCGTCGGCTGGTCAGCATTGTCGCTCTCGACGACGAGCTGGGCGGCTTTGTCGCCTGTCGTGGTCGGGGCGAATCGTACCTCGATCTCGCGTGACTCTCCCGGTTCGAGGTCGAACGCTCCGCCGCCCGAGAGGATGGTGAACGAACCTGGATCCATCCCGGCGATGGTAACGCTCGAGGCCGACAGCGGCCCGTTGCCGTCGTTCGTGATGGTGAAGGTTTGCGTTGCATTTCGGTCGTTGGGAACCTCACCGTAGTCGTGGCTCGGGGAGTCGACCGCGACGTTCGATTGGGTGCCGGTTCCCGACAGCGCCGCCGTGAGTGTCTCGCCCGCGTTGTTGTCGACGGCGAGAGTGGCACTCTTCGCACCAACCGAGGTGGGTGCGAATCGCACTCTGATCTCTCGGGATTCACCGGGTGCGAGCGTGAACGCCCCACTACCGTCAGTGATCGCGAACTCGCCCGCGTTCGGGCCAGTGATAGTCGTCTCCGAAACCGACAACGGCGCAGTGCCGTCGTTCGTGACCGTGAACGTCGTGACGTTCGTGGACCCGGTGGCTACGTCGCCATACTCGTGTTCGGTGGGTGAAATCGTGATGCCCGGTGCGACGCTACTGCCCGCCACCGGCACCGTCACGGTTGGCTGATCGCCGTCGTCGCTCTCGACGACGACGTTGGCGTTTTTCGCTCCCGTCGAGGTGGGCGCGAACTGGACGGTGACTTCGCGGGACTCGCCCGGTGCGAGCGTGAACGGTCCACCGTTGTCCGTGATGGTGAACTCGCCGGCACCACCCTCGACCGACGTCCCGGTGACGTCGAGCGGCGCGTCGCCGTCGTTGGTCACAGTGAACGTCTGCGTCGAGGTGTCACCGTTCGAGACATCCCCGTAGGCGAGGCTCGCTGGCTCGACGACGATGTTCGACTGCGAGCCGGTACCGGACAGCGCCGCCGAGAGGACGCCGCCATCCGCCGCTTCGCTGACGACTTCGAGGGCTGCGTTCTTCGCTCCCGCCGAAGTAGGACCGAACCGTACTCGGACTTCGTGTGACTCGCCTGGGGCAAGCGTGAACTGCCCGCCACCGGCAGTGACGGTGAACTGGTCTGCATCCGCCCCGGTGATCCGGGTCGCGGTCACGCTGAGCGGTGCAGTACCGTCGTTCGTGACCGTGAATGTCTGCGTATCGCCGGAGTCGACCGGCACGCTCCCGTACTCGTGCTCCGTCGGCGTCAGTCCGATCGTCGGCTGGACGCCGGTCCCGGAGAGCGTGGACGAAACCGTGGGGCTATCCGGGTCGTCGCTTGCGACGTCGAGCGTCGCGGTCTGCTGGCCGGTCGCGGTCGGCGAGAATCGGACGGTGACGTCGTGCGAGTCGCCGGGTGCGAGCGTGAACGAGCCACCGCCGTCGGTGATCTCGAACTGGTCGGCGTTCGAACCCGTCAGTGTACTTCCGGCGACCGCAAGGTCGCTGTCACCGTCGTTGGTGATGGTGAACGTCTGGGTTCCGTTCGTCCCGACGAGCGTCTCACCGTAGTCCGACGTCGCGGGTGAGAGGGCGATGTTCGGCGACCCAGGCGGTTCCGGAGTAGTGGTTTCGGTCGGTGGCGTCGTTGTGGTCGTCTGAGTAGTCGTGATTGGCGTCGTGGCCGTGGTTGTCGAAGTGACGGTTTCGGTCGGCTCCGTCGTCGGCGACGGATTCGTCGTAGCCGGCGGAGTGGAAGTCGTCGTGGTGTCCGTCGGCGGGGTGGCGGTTGCTGTCGCGGTCGGCGAAGCGGTAGGCGTTGGAGTCGTCGTCGGGGCTGTGCTGGTTGGGTTCGGTGCTGTCGTGGGTGTTCCCGGCGACTGAGTTGCCGTCTCCGTTGCCGTGCCCGTTTCTGTGGGCTGTTCCGCCGTCGGCGATGACGTCACGGTGGCGGTGTTCGTCGTCGGGGATTCGGTCGTCGTGTCCGATGGCGTGGTCGTGGACGCCGTCGTCGGTACCGTCTCGGTCGAGGTCGAAGGCGGTGATTCGGTCGGTGTGCTGGTCTCGGTGCGTGTGGACGACGGCGGTTGTGTCGTCGATTCGGACGGTTGCGTGGTCGTCGACGTGTCCGGGGACGCCGTCGTCGTGTCGGTTGCCGTCGGCGCTGGTTCGGCAGTCGCTGTCGCCGTCGGTTCCGGTTCGCCGGGCGATTCGGTCTGCGGAGCGGTGGGTGATTGCGAACCGCTACCGGGAACCGTCGGCATCGCCGGTGAGGTGGACGGTGGGGCGGTCGGCTCCGAGGGCGTCACGCCCTCGTCGGTCCCCGAAACGTCGCTGTCGACGGTCGTGTTCGACGGGATCGTCGCGCCGTCGTCGATCGAGACACCTGGACGAATCTTCACGTTTTGACCGATGAGTACGTTCTGACCGATCGAGACGCCGCTCCCGATCCGTGTTCCCGAACCTATCTGAGTGCCGTCGCCGATGGACACGTCACGGCTCACGATGACGCCGGCACCGATGGTGACGCCCGACCCGACCGTGACGTTGCGCCCGAGGAGCGTTCGATGACTCACGCTCGTCTCGCTTGCGACGGTCGCGTTGTCACCGACGACGACGCCGGGACCGAGCGTGACGTTCTCGCCGAAAGTGGCGGAGTCACCGGCGACGGCGGTTCGGTCGCTGGTGGTATCGTAAGCGTCGGGGAGGGCGACCGAGAACGTGTGCGTTCCGGGACCGAGAGTGGCCGAGTCCGCATCGACGAAGGTCTGGTCCGGCTCGGTCTCCGGGCTCCAGCCGGGACCGGGTTTCCGGTAGCTCACGAGCGAGAGAGGGACGTTACACCCGTCTCGAATCGTGACTGTCGTCGTCGCAGTGCCGTCTTTCACGGTGATCTCCCGACTTTCGATACACTCGGTGTAGCTCTCGTTCGAAGCCGTGAGGTTGCCGGAATGACGCGTCAGCGCACGCTTGCTATCGCCGTGGGCGAACCGAATCAGTCGATCGTCCGCATAGGTCCCCTCGTCGTCCCCGAACTGCTTGATCGGAGCCCCGAAGACAAGATCCACTTGGTAGAACGCGACGACTCGGTCCGTTTCCGCAACGGTTGAGACCGACGATCCCGTCCGGGAACCGTTTGGAGCGCCGGACGAGCGATTCGTCGCCGCCGAATCGGACTGGCTGACTGAAATGCTCTCTCCCGAAGCGCTGTCGGAGCGAGAGTCGGCCAGTGATGTATTGGGTTGCGTCCCTCCCGCCGCAGTATCCATCGAAGACCGTGGCTGCGAAGCCGGAGTGGCAAGTATTCCGGCCGGGACCGTCGAGACGACGACTATGAGCGAAACGATAACCACAAGAGAATGTTTCTTGCTTACCATTCGTTAGTAGATTTGCACCTCTCGTGAAGTAAAACAACGATCATAGTGGAAACATCTGCTGGTAGCCACATTATTTTATAGTGGTTGCGGAGCATAGATGTGATACGCACACAAAATTCTACAGGGTGAATATCAGCATCCAACCTCTAAATATTCGCGACGATGATGTTCTACTCTGTATGGCCGACTCTATACCGATAGTTCTCTACCGTTCACGACCGTCTACTCTCGGCTCGAATTGTCGAGAGATCAGCCGTTGAGTTTGTCGATGTCGCGTGCAGCCTCGGCTTGCTCACGAACCGATTCGAGCGTTGCGCTCGGACTCGTTGCGGCGACGGCCGCGTTGACGGCCCCTTCGAGAACCGGCCCATCGGCGATCGCCGCCTCGACGTCGCTCGTCTCGATAGCCACCTCGGCGTTCATGACCGCACTCCCGAGGTCGACGAGGACCACGACACCGTTGCCGTCGTCGGCTGCCACGAGCGCATCCTGGATGTCGTCCGGCACGGTGCCGATGCCGCCGCTTCCGTCGCCCCCGACCGGTTCGATGCGAACGTCGGTGGCCATCTCCGCCGCCACCTCGACGATGCCAGCGGCGGCGGTTTCGCTGTGAGAGACGACGACGAGTCCGATCATGCGTCCGGCTCCTCGTCGGGCACCGTCGGTGAGGTGGCGTCGGTGGCCGATTCCACAGCCACATCGAGTCGGTCCTCCGCCACCGCCGACAGCGTCTCGATGATGAACAGCGTGCTCGTTGCCCCCGGGTCCTGATGACCGACCGACCGCCACCCGAGATACGACGCCCGGCCCTTCGATACGCGAATCGGGACGGTGAACGCAACCCCGCGCTCGGCCGCGTCGACCGCTTTCGCAAGCGCTCGTGCTGGGGGGATGTCGTCGACTTCGATGGATTTTTTGAACGTCTGGACGGCCGGTGTGAGTGCGTCGACCATCGTCCCGTCGCCGACCGCAGCGCCACCACGATCCTGTACCTTCTCCAGATAGGTCTCGGCGAACGCGACGGCACTTTCGGCCGAAAGGCCGTCTTCGAGTTCCGTACTGGCAAAGATTATCGAGCCGCCATACAGCGGTCCGGAGGCCCCGCCGATTTCCGAGAGAAGCGTTCTGCCGACCGTTTCCACGACTGTCGCGACGTCGGGATCGTCGAGGTCCGCGACGGCCGTAACGGCCTTCGACCATCCACGAGCCATGTTGCCACCGTGGTCTGCGTCACCGATCGCCGAATCGAGATCAGTGAGATGATCACGTTCGGCTTCGAGCCGTTCGGCGACGGCTTCGATCGCCTCGATGGCTGCCTCGGCCGCCCCGCTCATCGTTCCGTCAGTGCGGGCGTATCGACCGGCTCACCCAGTAGTTCCTTGAGTTCCTCGTCGACGGCACAGATCGTGATCGAGCAGCCCGCCATATCGAGCGAGGTCATGTAGTCCCCGACCCATGCGTCCCACGTCTCGATGTCGTGGCCGTCGAGCAATGCTTGCAGGCGGCGGTTGACGACGAACAGTTCCATCAACGGTGTCGCCCCCATCCCGTTGACGATGGTGACGACCTCGGTGCCTGAATCGAGATCGAGGTCGTCGAGCACCGTTTCGGTCAACTCGTCGATGATCTCGTCGGCGGACGTGATTTCGGCTCGTCTGACGCCGGGTTCGCCGTGGATACCGATGCCGAGTTCGATCTCGTCGTCGTCCAGATCGAAGGTCGGTTCCCCCTTCTCGGGTGTGACACAGGACGTCAGCGCCATCCCCATCGTCCCGACGTTGTCGATTACTTTCTGGGCAACCCGTTCGACCTCGTCGAGTTCTGCGCCCTGTGCGGCTTTCGCTCCCGCCGCCCTGTGTACGAGAATCGTTCCACAGACACCACGGCGACCGGATGTATACTCGGAATCCTCGACGGCGACGTCGTCGTTGACCACGACCGTTGCGACCTCGACGCCATCCATCTCGGCGAGGTCGCTCGCGGTATCGAAGTTCATCACGTCGCCCTCGTAGTTCTTGACGACGGCGAGAACACCCTCGCCGGCGTCACAGGCATCGAGCAGCGCTTCGAATTCGTCGGCCGTTGGGGAGGAAAAGACGTCACCGGCCGCCGCCCCGTCGAGCATCCCGTCGCCGATGTAGCCGGCATGCGCCGGCTCGTGGCCACTGCCGCCGCCGCTGACGACGCCGACCTTCCCCTCGACCGGGGCGTCCTCACGGACAAGCACCTCCGTTTCCGGGAGACGTCGGAGACGGTCGGGGTACGCCGCGACCATGCCATCGAGCATCTCGTCGACGACGTCGTCCGTGTCGTTGATGAGTTTCTTCATAACTCACCTCACATATACTGTTCACGCATGTAAAGTATAGCCCTGTTCGATCGGTCCGTCGACGACTCGTGGTTACGATCGTTTCGGATTGTTACTTACCACCGAATCCGGGATCAAAACCGTTCGGCGGCTAACGACAGCCCTTTTCACACGCTACCGCTCCAGGACGCGACTGTGATGGGGTCTCATCGGTCGGTTCCCCGCGCCCCTTCGGCGAGTATGTCGTCCACTTCGCGTTTCGTGCTCGCTGCAAGCGCGCGCTCGGCGAGGGTTCGCGCCATCGACGAATCGATCTCCCCGATGCGTGCTTTCACCTCCGGGACGGTGAGCGCGCTCATGCTCAGTTCGTCGAGACCGAGACCGACGAGTAGTTCGGTCAGTTCGGGATCGCCGGCCATCTCGCCACACATCCCGATCCACGTCTCCATCCCTTCGGTTGCCTCGATCGTCCGCCGGAGTGCTCGCAACACGGCGGGATGGCGAGGGTCGTGAAGGTCCCCGACACGCTCGTTACCTCGGTCGGCGGCCATCACGTACTGGGTGAGGTCGTTGGTGCCGATCGAGAGGAAGTCCGCGCGCGCGGCGAGATCGGGGGCCAGGAACACCGTCGCCGGCGTTTCGATCATCGTTCCGACCTCGGGCGTCTCGATTGACTGTCCATCGGCTTCGAGGTCGGCGATCACCGTCTCGACGCGCTCGCGGCCGGTTTCGAACTCGTCGAGTGTGGCGACGAGCGGAAACATGATCGCGAGGTCGCCCGTGGTCTCGATCGCCGCGCGGACGAGTGCGCGCAGCTGTGTCTCGAACAACTCGGAATCGGCATCGAGCGACCGTCGAATCCCACGCTCGCCGAGAAACGGGTTGTCCTCGCTCGGCAGGTCGAGATACGGGATCGGTTTGTCACCGCCGATATCGAGTGTTCGCACGACGACGCGACCGTCCGGGAACGACGCGAGCGCTTCCCGATAGATCTCGTACTGTTCGTCCTCGCCGGGAGGCGCTTCGCGGTCGAGAAAGAGGAACTCGGTTCGATAGAGACCGATCCCGTCCGCCCCGCGATCGATTGCAGCCTCGATCTCGCTCGGTCGACCGACGTTCGCTGCCACTTCGATCGCCGTGCCGTCGGCGGTCGTCACCGGTTCGCTGCGGATCGCTGCACGGGCAGTCCGGGTGGCCTGCTCACGGATTTCATCGCTCGGTTCGGGGATCACGGTACCCGCCTCGCCGTCGATGGCGACCGTCGTCCCCTCGTCGATCGCGTTGAGACCGTCGCCGACACCGACGACGGCCGACAACGCGAGCGAGCGGGCGAAAATCGACGCGTGGGAGGTTCGTCCGCCCGTGACGGTCACGAAACCGGCCACGGTATCGGGGTCGAGGTGGGCGGTATCGCTCGGAGTGAGCCGCTCGGCGAAGACGATCGATTCCCGAGGGAGATCGGAGAGATCCGTCCGGTCGGTATCCGTGAGGATTCGAACGAGGCGATCACGAACGTCCCGTAAGTCGTCAGCGCGGTCCGCCATCCGCCCGTCCATCCCTTCGAATTGCTCGATACCGCTCTCGAACCCGTTTTGCACGGCGTGTTCTGCCGGTAGCCCTTCGTCGATTTCGCCGACGATCGCCCCCTCGATCTGTGGATCGCCGAGGAACTGGCTGTGCGCGTCGAACACCGCTGCCTCGTCCGCTCCGACGCGCTCTGCGGCCCGGTCGCGTTCGGTCTCTAGTTCCTCACGCGCGCGCTCCTGTGCCTCGGTAAACCGTTCGCGTTCGGTTTCCGGATCGACGGTGTCGGCCGGTGGCTGCGCCGGTAGTTCGACGTTCTCGTCGGGACGATACCAGACGACCGAACCGACGGCGCTGAGAGGGGTCGCACCGATGCCGGTCAGCGTGTGGTCGCTCATCCTGTGGTCTCTTCGTCGCCACCTTCCGGCGTCGAGAGCACGTCTTCGAGTGCATCGAGTGCTTCGTCGGCGTCGTCGCCGTCGGCGACGAGCCGGAGCTGTTCGTCGTGACCGACGCCGAGGCCCGTCACCGCGAGCATGCTCCGGGCGTCCACGAGGGTTCCGTCGTCGGCCACACCGACTTCGATGTCACAGTCGTACCGGTTTGCGGTCTCGACGAACTTCGACGCCGGGCGGGCGTGAAGTCCTGCTTCCGGGACGACCGTGACGATGCGTTCGCTCATTCTTCGAGTGTCTCCATCACGGCTTGTATCTCGGAGGGTATATCGCCATCGTAGGATCCGTCCCGAACGCTTCCATCCATCGGTGACCGACAGGAAAGCGAGAACGTCGAGATGCTCGCCGGTACTGCCGACGGTCTCGACGAGAACCGAACCTGTTCGGGACTGCGTTTTTTGCTGTGTCAGTCACAGCATCACCTATCGATGGAACTCAGCCGAAAGACGCTGGCAAAGGCACTCGTCGCGGCCTTCGTCTTCAATCTGATCGTCATGGGTGCGGGCGCGTATCTCACCTACGAACAGTCGCCCGACCGCCCCGATCGGATCGTCGGCCCGAACGGCGGCACGCTCACGACGGACGAAGGAATCGTGAGCGGCAAGGCCGCCTTCCAGCGGAACGGTCTCATGAACCACGGGTCGATACTCGGCAACGGCGCGTACTTCGGGGACGACTACACTGCCGACGCGCTCGACCGGATGGTGGTGCACATGCGCACGTACGTCGCCCGCGAGCGCTACGGGACGCCTTACGCGAAACTCAACGATGCCCGGAAAGCGGGCGTAGATGCGGTCGTCGAACGGCAGCTTTCGGACAACACCATCGACGACACCGTCGAACTCGGTCCTGCCGAGGCCTACGCCTACCGGCAAGTCCGCGGCGAATACGTCGATAAATATCACGGCGGTGCGCCCGAACACGGCATCCCTGCGGGGTTCGTCTCGTCGCCCGACGACGCACGCCGGTTCGCGGATTTCGCCCTCTGGACGTCGCTGTTCTCCGTGAGCGACCGCCCCGGCACCGACCACTCCTACACCAACGAGTGGCCGTTCGACGCCGGCGCGGGCAACGATGCCCCGGCCTCGGCGATGCTGTGGAGCGTGTTCGCGATGGTGATACTCGTTCTCGGCGCCGGGGGCGGCATCTGGCTCTACAACACCATCCAACTCTCCGAACCCGAAACCGAAGGTATCGACGTTCCGCACCCCGATGAAGTCACACTCTCGCCGAGCCAGTTCGCCGCCATCCGCTTCGTGCCGGTCGCGGCCCTCCTCTTTCTCGTCCAGACGCTACTTGGTGGGTTGATGGCCCACTACTACATCGAACGCGAAGGGTTCTACGGCATCGCGCAGGCGCTCGGCATCGACGCGATGGCGACGCTTCCCTTCGCCATCACGAAGGCGTGGCACATCGACCTCGCAGTGCTCTGGATCGCGACGCTCTGGCTCGGTATCGGACTGTTCCTCCCGCCGCTGCTCACGGGCTACGAACCCGACCATCAGAAGACGCTTATCCACGTCCTGCTGGGCGCGCTGTTCGTCGTGGTCGTCGGGGGATTGGTCGGTATCTGGCTCGGCGCGCAGGGCTATATCGATGGTTCGCTCTGGTGGCTGCTGGGCAACGAAGGGCTCGAATACCTCGAAGTCGGGCGAGTCTGGCAGGTCGGTCTCCTCATTGGGTTCGCCCTCTGGACGGTCCTCGTCGCCCGCGGGTTCAAACCGCTGCTCGAACGAGAGAGTCGGTACGGACTCGCCCATATGATCATCTACGCCGGCGGGTCGATCGGACTGCTATTCACCGCGAGCATGCTGTACACGCCGAAGACGAGCATCGTCGTGACCGAGTTCTGGCGGTGGTGGGTCGTCCACATGTGGGTCGAGGGGGCCTTCGAGTTCTTCGTCGTCGCCGTCACCGGCATCGCCCTCGTCGCGATGAACCTCCTGTCGCGCCGGAGCGCGGAGAAGGCCGTCATCATCGAAGCGCTGCTGGTGATGGGTGCGGGCGTCATCGGTGTCTCCCATCACTACTGGTGGATCGGACTGCCCCAGTACTGGGTGCCCATCGGGAGCCTCTTCTCGACGTTAGAGTTCATTCCGTTGGTATTCATCCTCTTCGAGGCGTTCAACCAGTACCGCGCGTACATGACTGCCGGCAAGCGATTCCCATACAAGCTGCCGTTCATGTTCATCATCGCTTCGGGGATATGGAACTTCGTCGGCGCAGGCGCGCTCGGCTTCTTCATCAACCTCCCAATCATCAACTACTACGAGCACGGAACCTTTCTGACGGTGGGCCACGCCCACGCCTCGATGTTCGGTGCGTTTGGCTTCCTCGCGCTCGGGATGGCGACGTATCTGCTGCGCTTCACCACCAAACCCGGTGCGTGGGACGCGACGAACCTGAAACGCGCGTTCTGGCTGCTGAACGCCGGTCTCGCGTGGATGGTGTTCGTCGGCGACGTTCCGATCGGCTTCCTCCAACTGGAGACCGTCTTCACCCAGGGCTACGACGCCGGCCGCTCGCTCGCGTTCTACAACGGCGATCTCGTCCAGACGCTGTTTTGGGCACGGCTCCCCGGCGACGTCCTCATCATCCTCGGTGCCGCCGTGTTCGGCTACGACGTGGTGAGAAAACGCTTCGTGCGCCGCGAGGAGACGGCGGCCACGCCCGGCGGAACGATCATCTCCCGCCGCATCCTCGGCGAGGAGGCCGACACCGGCCGGAGCCTCGATGACGACTGAATCGAGGGTGCGAACCATCGGAGAGACGAACACGTTCGGCACGAAAGCGATGTCCACGTGGCTGTGAGATGAACGGTGAACACCGATGACAGCGACTCCTGAACCCGCGACCGACCCCGAACGCGTATGTCTCGACGAGTTGGAGGGCGCACCACACGCGGCGGTTTTCGAGCGCGACGCGCCGCGAACCGTCCGACTCAGGCTCGACGCCGACCAGCGACTGCCCGCCCACCGCCATCCGGGGACGGACA
This sequence comes from Halococcus sediminicola, assembly GCF_000755245.1. Taxonomy (NCBI): domain Archaea; kingdom Methanobacteriati; phylum Methanobacteriota; class Halobacteria; order Halobacteriales; family Halococcaceae; genus Halococcus; species Halococcus sediminicola. The sequence goes on from NZ_BBMP01000011.1 coordinate 24,730, forward strand.
TCGTCTGTCACCTCGTCAAGGGCGCACTCGACCTCGCACTCGATGGCGAGCGCCACCATCTCGCCGCGGGTGACCTGCTCCGATTCAGCGGCGAGCACGAGGTCTCGCCGGAAGCAATCGAAGACAGCGTCGCCGTCCTCGTGTTCGCTCCGCACGAGGGGTGAACGGGTAGGCCATCATCGCCACCCCCAACACCCTTCGTGTCACTCCGAGTCGATACCACGGATCATGGAATTTACTCGGGGCGAATCGTCCAACGACTCCAGAATTGTGTGGCAAACGACGAACCGATCATCGGTGTCGGGGCGGGAGATCTCAGCGACAGTTGTCACCAGACGTGTCGCAGGAGTGTCGGTGCCTTCAGAATGTCTCGTGGGTTGAGTGGGTACAACCCGAGCAGATCCCGCATCGTCAGTTCGTACTGTTGGAGCCGTTCGGTCTGTTCGGCCGATAGCTCCCCAGTTTTCTCGACGAACCTGTTCTGCTGGCTTGCGTCGAAATCGTACAGTAGTTCGCCGACCATACGCTGCATCTTCCACTTCGACCCTTTCTCACGGTTCCATCGTTGCTCGTATTCGACGAGGGACTCGCGCGACGTGTCGCCCGTCTCAAGTGCATCGATGGCGACATCGGCGGCCATCTCGGCCGACTCCATTCCCGGCCGGATTCCCTCCCCGAAGAGGGGGTTGATACTCGAGACGGCGTCGCCGACGGCGACGAGGCCGGTTTCAGCGCGTTGATTGATAGAGTTGTCCGATATTGCCTCCCCCGCATGCACATCACGAATCGTTTCCACTTCCCACCGCGGGTCGCTCTCGATCCAGTTTCTGACGTAGGTATCGATACTCCCGTCCTCCGGAGGGCTGTGGCGTTCGTAGAAATCGTCAATCCAGCAGACGCCGGCCTTGAATACGTCCTCGCCGGCGGGGAAGACCCACGAGTACCCACCCGGTGCGTACTCGTGATCGAACCGAAACAGCATCGAATCACAATCGAAGTGTCCTTCGACCTCGTACTCTTTACCAATGCCTCGTTGTGCAGCGTCGGGTTCCCACATGTCGAGTCGACTAGTCAGCACACCGGCGGGACCCGTCGCGTCGACGACGAGGTCGGCCGAGAACATGTTGTCGCCGAAACTGTTCTGACAGCTCACGCCGCTAACAGTCCCGTCTTCGACGATCGGTTCCTCGACGCGCACCCCGGTATAAATATCGACACCATAGTTAGACGCATCTTCCCCGAGATACTCCAAGAAGGCCGGAAAATCGAGTACGTAGTTCGGGATGGCGAGCCGTTCACTCGCCGTAGGCCCTTCGAAGATCACCGCGGAACTTGCATCCATAACGACCTCGTCGGGGATGTCAAAGCCATTGATCACTTGATGAAACGTCCCACCTGTCGACTTGTCGTTATCCGAGAGATGGTTATTCGCTTCGAGTACTGCAATAGAATACTCCGTTCGCTGGCCGACCTCCCGTGCAAACTGTAGACCGGACGGACCTCCGCCAGCGATCACGATATCGTATGTTGCCATGCTATAACCACTCTGGTTGTCAAACCATGAATGTACTGCGATACAGATGATTCGTCCCGACCACCGCTGGAGATATGTCTACTCACCTCGGGTTGCCCCGTGAGGGTGTCGAGAGGAATCGACTGTAGTCTCCGCCAGAATCGTGTCGTCGCTATCGTTCCGACGATCAGCCAGGTGAGAGTAATATTAACCAAATTGCCAATACACAGATATGTACTCGAGTTGTCGACCACGGCGTGGATACGGAGTCGGTTGCCGAGCAGTTCGAGAGCAACCGGCGGCAGGTCCAACAACTCGCCAAACCTACCGCGAGACCGGAGAAATCCCACACACGCGTCTCGGGAAGGATGCCTAGCGAACATACCGAATGTTGGCATCGCGAAGCCGTGTGAGCGCACGATCGGTCACCCGACGGTTCGGCTGTGACGACCCATCACTCCGATGGTGAATCGGGGTGTGCTTCGACGAACCGTTTGATGACTGCCCCCTCGGCACGGTGGAGCGTTTCGCTGCACGTCGATTTCGCGATCCCCGCATCCGCCGCGAGTTCGGTCAGCGAACACCGCCGCGGCGTGTCGTAGTAGCCCGCTTCGATAGCCAGTTCGAGCAGTTCGAGTTGACCATCGGTCAGCAGTTGCGTCGGTTCGAGCCGCTGGTGGACCTCGTTGACCGTGTACGGGATGCCGAACTGCTCGAATCGCTCGCCGAGTTCGGAGAGTCGCGGCTGGGAGGCAGTGACCTCCCAGTTGGCCTCGCCCGCCGCGATGGTGAACGGCAGTTCGAGCGGCACGCCCGAGTCCTGTACCGGGAGCAAGAGCAGGGGCGTCGTGGTCTCGAACTGGATCAGCGCCTCGTCGTCCTGCCGACGGAGGACGTCGAGTTCGGACACCGCATCGCTCGTCTCGATGGTCGGGAGTATCGCATCGAGGTCTCGACTCGTGATTTCAGCGAGACCGACGCCGGCGGATTCGCCGGCCAGCGCTGCGAGGATCCGGAACGTCGCCGTCGGGTGTGCGCGTGAGACGTCGCCGATCCAGACGCCCTCCGGAATCGTGAGCGTGAGGTTTGCTCGTGGCATCGGGGTCGTCCGAACGTATTCGCCCCACCACTCAATCAATGTTCCCGAACACGTTCGCATGATCGCTTTTCGGCGTACGATTCCAACGGAGAACATGGCACACGCCACCGACGCCGAGGCGGTCACCGACCGGATGCACGACAACTCGTGGTCGGCGAACCTCGAAAAGCCCGTCCACGCCGACGACGAGCGCCTCGTCGTCGAGCAGGCCATCGACGCGATCGACCACACGGTTGCGGGCAATCACGTGAACGTCGTCACGCACGCAAACCACGGCCATCCGAGCGGCTACCTCTTCGGCGCACTCGACGCCGCGTTCGACGACGACATCGAGTACGAGTACGTCGAGCAGTGTGGCTGTGGCGGTCACGTCACCCGTGTCCACGTCTGAGAGAGTTTCCGACCGCGACCGGGTTCTCGAAACCGGCTCTTCTTCCGTTCAACGGGGTCAGACGGCCTCGACGCGCTCGAAGAGGTACGCACCGAGCGAGACCATCACGACCGACGAGAGCACGAGCGCGCCGAGATCCACGACGAGCGGGTAGGTGGATGCGCCGACCAGTGCGGCACGCAACCCGTCAACGCCGTAGGTGAGCGGGTTGACGAAGGCGAGATACTCCACCGGACCAGGAAGCCCCTCGATGGGGTAGATCGCGCCCGAGAGGAAGAAGAGCGGGAAGACGATGAACTGGACGATGAGGCTGAACCCCTCACTGTCGGAGAACTGTGAGGCCAGCACGATGCCGAAGCCCACGAAGGTGACGGCGATGAGCGCGAGGAAGACCGCCGCCAGCGGTATCGACAGCCAGCCAGCGAGTTCGAAGCCGAGCGGAATCGAGAGGGCGAGAACCAGCACGGCCTGTACGATGGCCGTCGTCGAACCGCCAGCGATGCGGCCCAGTACGATCGAGGTGCGACTGACCGGTGCGACGAGGATCTCCTTCAGAAAGCCCACATCCTGGTCGGAGAGGATTGCCAAGCCCGCGAACGAGGCCCCGAGAAGCATTGTAAAGCCCATGATGCCGGGCACGAGATACTGGAGGTAATCGACGCCTTCCGGGAGGCCGGGGATGGCCGCGCCGCTGAAGCCGAAGCCCAGAAAGATCAGGAACATCAGCGGGAAGGTCAGCGAACCGATGATCCGGGAGGGGGTCCGCAGGAACCGTTTGACATCGCGGAGCCAGAGCCCGTAGACCCCGAGCGGATCGACGAGCCTCATTCGACGACCTCCGCGGGTTCGGCCGTCCGGTCGTCGGGATCATCGTCCTCGCGTCGGTCGGCGGCGCTCGCCTCGCGCTCGGTGAACGTGCTGCCGGTCAGCGAGAGGAAGACGTTTTCGAGGCTCGGCTTCCGGAGGTCCACCGAGGCGATGGTCGCGCCCGCCTCGTCGGCGAGGCGAACGAGCTCGGCGACGCGCGTGTCGCCGTGGGCCATCGTGACCGCGACGCCCTCGTCGGTGGCGGTGTGCTCGCGCACCCACGGCTGCTCGTCGAGACGGGCGAACAGCTCCCGGTTCGCGTTCTCTAACCCGAGCGTGACGACGTCGCCGCCGAGGGAATCCTTGAGGTTCTCGGGGGTGTCGACCGCGACGATGTCGCCGTGATCCATGATGGCGACCCGCTCGCAGAGGAAGTCCGCCTCGTCCATGTAGTGGGTCGTGATGACGATTGTCACGCCCGACCGTTCGTTGAGCCGCTGGATGTATTCCCACGTGTCCCGGCGGGTGCGCGCGTCCAGTCCGGTGGTGGGTTCGTCGAGGAAGAGCACCGCCGGTTCGTGCATCAGCCCGCGACCGATTTCGAGGCGGCGCTGCATGCCACCCGAATAGCTCTCGACGGGATCGTCGGCTTTCTCGGCGAGATCGACGAGGTCGAGCACCTCGGGGATACGCTCTTCGCGCTCGGCCTTTCGCTTGCCGTACATCCTGGCGTGAAAGGCCAGGTTTTCGGCACCCGTCAGTTCCTCGTCGACGGCGGGTTCCTGGAAGACGATGCCCAAGCTGTCGCGCACGTCGCCGGTCTCGGTGTCGATATCGTGGCCGTTGACGCGCGCGGTGCCCGACGTCGAGTCCAGCAGCGTCACGAGCATGTTGATGAGCGTCGATTTGCCTGCCCCGTTGGGACCGAGCAGACCGAACACCTCGCCACGCTCGACGCCGAAGGACAGATCGTCGACCGCCGTGACCGATCCGAACTCCTTGGTCAATCCATCGGTGCGTATTGCGTCCATCGGTTACACTAACTGAACAGTCAGTCACCATAAGCCTGTTGTATCGGCCCTCGTTCACACTGGGCACTCCACGAACGGCACCCAGATAGTCCGGCCGTGTTTCCGAGCCAGTTCCGTCCGATAGTATAACGTCCATCGGGTAGTCGTCCCCACATGGTCCGTCTCCTCACCGACGCGGACGTCCGTCGAACGCTCGAACTGGACGCGCTCTTGCCCGTCATCGCCGAAGCGATCCGCAAGCAGGACCGCGGCGCGGTCGAACGCCCCGACCGACCGCACTTTCCGGTCGGTGCTGGCGACGAACCGGCGTCCGGGACCGCACTGACGATGCCGGCGTACATCCACGGCGCGGATACCTACGCGACGAAACTCGCCACCGTCGTCCCGGACAACCCCGACCGTGACCTCCCGACGGTCACCGCGCAGGTGACGCTCACGGACGCGACGACCGGCCAACCGGTGGCGTACATGGCCGGCAATCACGTCACGAACGCGCGGACGGGCTGCATCGGCGGGCTGTCGGCGCGGGCGCTCGCCGACCCGCCCGTCACCGTGGGCGTCGTCGGAGCGGGGACGCAGGCGCGCTGGCAGACGCGGGCCATCGCCGCGGCGACGACCGTCGACGACGTCCGTATCTATTCACCGAGCGGGTCGAAGCACGACTGTGCGATGGACCTGCGCGAAGAAGGGATCGCCGCCACAGCCAGCGAGACCGCAGTCGAAGCGGTTCGTGACGCCGACGTGGTCGTGACCGCGACGACCGCGACCGAACCGGTGATCCCGACCGACGCGCTCGCGCCGAACGCGACGGTCGTCGCCGTCGGTGCCTACACCGCCGAGGGCCAGGAGCTCGAACCCGCGACGCTGACCGGTGCGAGCGACGTATTCGCGGACGTTCCGGCCGAGGCCGCCGCGACGGGCGACGGGCGTGCGGCCGGGCTGAAGGGTGAGGACATGCGGCCGCTCTCGGCGGCGCTCGACGAACAGCCACGCGACGGCCGGCGGGTCGTCCTCAGCGTCGGCTCGGCCGTCTTCGACGCCGCCGCGGCCGCTCACGTCCACGACCGGGCCGTGACCGACGGCGTCGGGCGAACGGTCGAGCTGTAAGCGGGCGTGGCGGCTCACGATGTCCGCGAACCACCCACACGCTTAACTCCGGCGTGGTCGATACTCCCCGCACGAATGATGGGGACGGCTGCTCGTCCGCTCGACTATCGCCGCCGAGACCCGCACCGCCGATGAGTCTCATCGCCACGGTTCACATCGCCCACGCGGACCTCGCGCTCGCGCCGACCATCCGCGAGTGTCCCGACGTGCGGATCCGCGTCATGCCCCAGTCGGCGACCGATCCGGAGACCGGACTGTTCTTCTTCCACGTCGAGAACGGCGGACAGGCGCTCGAAGCGGCCATCGAGCACGATCACACCGTCGCCGAGTGGACGCGGGTCGCCGAGAGTGATTCGGGGAGCGTCTATCGGCTCGAACACGCACCCGAGACGATACTGCTGTCGCCGAAGACGCTCGAACTCGGTGGGCTGATGCGCGAGGCGACCAGCGACGGCACCGGCTGGAGCGTTCGCCTCCAGTTCGACGACCGCGAGGCGCTCTCGCGGCTCTGGAAGCACTGCAAGGACGAGGGCATCGCCTTCGAGCTACAGCGGCTGTTCCGCGATCAGTCGTGGGTCGACGCGGAGATGACGGCGCTGACCGGGCCACAGCTCGACGCGCTGGTGACGGCCTACGAGGCGGGCTACTTCGAGGAACCGCGCACGAGTTCGCTCGAGGAGCTGGCCGACCGGCTCGACATCTCGCCGACGGCCGTCGGCGGGCGTATCCGCCGCGGGACGGCCGCGCTCATCGAAACCACGCTCGCCGAGCGGTGAGGCGACCGTCCGATCGATCGGTCGCCGAGGTCGAGCGGTATAACGATGGCCGGCTATGGGAGGAAAGCTTTATCCGATCGCTTACGAAGGGTTCCAATGCGATAGACTGGCACGGAACGGCCCGCAGTCGCGGTGGCGACGACACACGAATATGGACTGCTGGACCGCCAGCAGACCAGCGAACCGAGAAACGACGGGCCGAACACACTCACCGATCAGCGGACCACCCACAATGACAGTATACCGCCACGAACCGGACCGAACCGAACGCGGACATCGCACGGAGTGCGCCGATGGCTGACCCCGAACACGACGACGCGACGGGCGAGATGTCCGAGGGGCTACAAGTAGAACTGTTCCATCCCGACTCCGACCGGGAGCCGGGTGACACGAACTACCAGGGCTACGGCTTCGATATCCATCCCGTCGTCTTTCCGGTCGCGCTGGCGCTCATCGCGCTGTTCGTCGCGGCGACCGTCCTGCTCGGCGATCAGGCCACCGCCATCTATACCGACATCTTCAACGCCATCAACGCCTACTTCGGCTGGTTTTACATCCTCGCCATAAACGTCTTCATCGTCACCGTCCTCTACTTCGCGCTCGGGAAGTTCGGCAAGATCAGGATCGGCGGCGTCGAGGCCGAGACGGAGTTCAGCACCTTCTCGTGGATGGCGATGCTGTTCAGCGCCGGCATGGGCATCGGCCTCATGTTCTTCAGCGTCGCCGAACCGATGACGTTCTTCGACGAGGTTCCCCCCTACTTCGCGGGCAGCGCACAGGCCAACACCGCCGCCGCGGCCGGGCCGGCGCTCGCACAGACCTTCTTCCACTGGGGCATCCACCCGTGGGTCGTCTACGCGCTGGTCGGTCTCGGTCTCGCCTTCTTCTCGTTCAATCGGGGCCTCCCGCTCACCTTCCGATCCATCTTCTGGCCGCTGCTCGGCGAGCGCATCTACGGCTGGCCCGGCCACGTCATCGACCTTGTCACTGTGTTCGCCACCCTCTTCGGACTCTCGACCTCGCTCGGTCTCGGCGTCGCACAGGTCAATCAGGGTCTCAATGTCGTGGCCGGCCAACTGTTCGGTGCGAGCGTCCCGGTCGAGCCGTGGATGCAGGTCGCGCTCATCGCCGCTATCACGCTCGTCGCCACCGCGTCGGTGGCGGCGGGTCTCGACGGCGGCGTCAAGCGCCTGAGCACGCTCAACCTCTATCTCATGTTCGCCATGCTCGGCTTCCTGCTGATCGTCGGCCCGAGCCTGTACGTTCTCGACGGACTCGTTGGCGGTCTCGGCACCTACCTCGTCAACCTGCCCGGCCTGAGCCTCTTCACCGCCGGGTTCACTGCCGGCGAGGGGGCGAAGGACTTCCTCGGTAGCTGGACCATCTTCTACTGGGGCTGGTGGATATCGTGGTCGCCGTTCGTCGGGATGTTCATCGCGCGTATCTCGAAGGGCCGCACGATCAGACAGTTCGTCCTCGGCGTGCTCGTCCTCCCGTCGCTGTTTTCCTTCGTCTGGCTCGCCACGTTCGGCGGGTCGGCGCTGTCGGCCCAACTCGGCGGTGCCGGCATCCTCGCGTCGCTCTCGAATCAGGGCCAGACCATCGCCATGTTCTCGATGCTGTCACAGTACCCCCTCGGAGCGCTCTCGTCGATCCTCGCGACGCTGCTCGTGATAACCTTCTTCGTCACCTCCTCGGACTCGGGGTCGCTGGTGGTCGACCACCTGACCTCCGGCGGGAAACACGACGTCCCGAGAACGCAGCGGATCTTCTGGGCGCTCGTCGAAGGGCTGGTCGCAGCACTACTGCTCCTCGGCGGCGGTCTCGACGCCCTGCGGACGGCCTCGGTCTCGACCGGGCTTCCCTTCGCGGTCGTCCTGCTGTTGATGTGTTACACCGTCTATCTCGGGCTTCGCAACGAGTACGAGATCCTCGAATCCGAGGAGTTCAGAGAGCACATCGAGGAGATCAGCGACCGCGACGAGGTCGCCGTGACCTCCGCCGGCGGCGACGTCGTGACCGACATCTCCGAAGGCGGCGACACGACGACGGACGACTGAACGCTCCGCGATGCCTCCATCGAGAGCGTTTTACCGCGACGACTTCGACCGAGAGCGAATGAACGTCCCTGCGACGCTACTCGCGGTCGTGGCGGCCGGAGCGATGGCGCTCGCCGTGTTCTTCATGACGGCCGGCGAGTACGGGGTCGCCGGCGGCCTGTTCCTGAGCGCGAGCATCCTCATCTATCTCCGGGAGCGGTGGCTGTAACCGTCACTCGATCGGGACGAAACGCGACCGCGCCGTTCATACTGCACCTCTCCCAACCGGCGAACGATGGCAGCTACACGTCACACACCCGGTCCCGCCGCGGCGGAGGCGTTCACCCTCGGTATGGCGGTCGCAATGACGAGTACGCTCGCCGGAGTCGGATGGTTCCTCTGGGCCGGCGTACTGACGACGACCGGTGCGCTCGCCGCCATCGCGCTGGGATTGCCGATAGTATTGCTCGTCGTCGCGTGTCTGCTCAGCGTCTGGCTCGGTTACGACAAGGACGCCGTCGACGTGGCGCTCTCGTGAGTTGCTACGGTCGCGATTCGCGTTCGCTCATCTTGGTCGAGATCACCGGCACGGTCGCCGTTCGGACGACCTTCTCGGCGATGGTGCCGAGCAGCGCGCCGAAGCGGCCCTGATAGCCCGTGCCCATCACGATGACGTCGACCTCCTCGTTGGCGGCGTATTTGACGATCTCCTCGTGCGGTGTTCCGCTCCGGATGTCGGCGACACACTCGACACCGGCCTCGGTCGCCATGTCGCGGACGTCGCCGGTGACACGCTCGCCGTACTGTTCGTACTCCTCGCGGACCGCCTCCTCGTCGTCCCTGAGCGAGAGGGCGCGGGGAACACCCGGCAGGTCCATGACGTACAGCGTGTGGACCGTCCCCCCGAGCGCACCCGCGAGTTCGATACCGTGTTCGGCGGCTTTTCTGGCCTCGTCGCTGCCATCGGTCGGAATGAGAATCCGGTCGTACATCTTCGATCCCTCGTTGTCGACCCTCCAGTACCCGGACACATAGCGTTTTGGATGACTCGACCCCGTACGAGGTGATCCGCGGGTACGTCCGACTCGCAAGGCAGGTCGGATTCGTGTCGGTGACGAACGCGTTCGAGGTGGAACAGGACGATCCGCCGCTCGTGGACGGTTGGTCGTGGCGGGAGTCGCGGGTCGAAAGAACGGCGACTGCGCCGCGGTGTGCTTACTCGTCGACTCTACTGGCGTTCAGTTTGGCCTGCTCGCGCGCGCTCGGGTTCACTGACTCCTGGAACGGCACCTCGGAGACGGTCGCGTAGACCGGTTCGCCGGGTTCTTCGGCGTACTCGTCGGGGAGATGCACCGCGAACTCGATGTCGGCGTCGGCGTCGTAGATGCTGTCGTCGAGCGGTGCGTCGAGGTCGCGCAGTTTTGCCGCCGGGACGTGCGCGAGCGCGATGTTGGTTTCCAGTTCGGGGCTGTACCACGGCGAAGTGACGTAACCACACTCCTCGCCCGTCTCGGGGTCCGAGACGAGCCAGAAGTCGGGTGCGTAGTCACGGATCGGCTCGCCGGCCATCTTCAATCCGACTAACTTGTGCGTGAACGGGTACTCGCCGTTCTCGATCTGCTCCTGCTGATGTTCGAGCGCTTCCTTCCCGACGTAGTCGACGTCGGTCTCGTCGGGCACCTGATAGCCGAGGTTGACCTGGAACGGCGAGGTCTCGTGGTCCATGTCCTGACCCCACGAGAGGATGCCCGCTGCGATCCGCCGGTGGTGACCGGGCGCGATCTGCATCCCGCCGTGGTCCTTGACGCTTTCGAGCACCGGGTCCCAGACGGCCTCGGCGTTTTCCATTGCATCCTTGACGTAGATCTCGAAGCCCTTCTCGCCCGAAAAGCCCGTCTGGCTCACGAGCACGTCACAGCCGTCGACTTCGGCCTCCATCAGCCCGTAGTAGGGCACTTCCGAGACCGCCTCGCCGACGACGTCGACCATCACGTCCTCGGAGAGCGGCCCCTGGATCTGCATCGGCGCGACGTCGATCTCGTCGATTCCCACCTCGAAATTCTCGCCGACGTTCACGCCCTGCAGCCACTGCATGAGGGTGGAATCGGAGATCGAAAACCAGAATTCGTCCGCGCCGGGCCGCAACAGGACGGGATCGTTCAGGATGCCGCCCTCCTCGTTACAGAGGATGACGTACTTGCCGTGCATGACCTCGATGTCGGTCGCGTCGCGGGTGATGACGCGGTTGACGAACGCCTCGGCGTCGGGACCCTGCACGCGGATCTGGCGCTCGACAGCGACGTCCCACAGCGTGACGCGCTCGGTCAGCGCCTCGTACTCGGCCATCGCGCCGCCGTCTTCCGGTTCGACAAGTCCTCGGGGATGGTAGAGACGGTTGTAGACCGTCGCGCGCCACGCACCCTCCTCGTCGAAGGACTTGTGGAAGAAGGGCGACTTGCGGACCCGCGTCGAGACCAGCATCTCGATGCCGGGGTCGCCCGACTGACGCAGGTTCCGTGGTACCGTTCGATCCGACTGATCGACGTTCGGATGGTTCGGATGCTCCGCTCCGTCCGTTCTCGGTGGCTCGTTCTCGGACATCCCCTCTCGCTACATCCCTCGAAGCCCTAAATCGACCAGTTAACAGAGACACCCATTTATGTTCGTGCGGTTCCAACGGCGCGGTCACCGGACGGATGGGTTCAAGCCCACGCGCGCCGACAGCCCGGTATGTCGCGCGCCAGACGACTGCGTGGCCAACCGGTCGCGGCCACGGTCCGCGAGGCGGTCCGCGGGCGGATTGCGGATCTCGACACACCGCCGACGCTCGCAACGGTGATGATGAGCGACGATGCGAGTGACGAGCGCTTCGTCGCGTTGAAACACGACGCCTGTGCGGAGGTGGGCATCGACGTCGTGGACCGACGTCTCGCCCCCGACGCGCCCGCATCGCGGCTCCATCGTACGCTGGACGAACTCGCCAGCGACTCAACTGTGGATGCCGTGTTCGTACAGGTCCCGCTGCCCGACCACGTCGCCCTCAACGAGGTGCGGCGACGCCTCGACCCCGAAACGGACGTCGACTGCTTTCATCCCACCAATCTCGGCCGACTCGTCGCGGGGAATCCACGATACGTCCCGGCGACGCCCGCCGCCGTCGGCCGGATACTTGCAGCCTACGACGTTCCGGTCGCGGGGCGCGAAGTCGTCGTCGTCGGGCGCTCCGAAGCCATCGGGAAACCGCTGGCGAACCACCTGCTCCGGAGGGGACCGGGCGGCGACGCCACGGTCACGGTCTGTCACTCCCGCACACCCGATCTCGGTAGGGCGACGCGCCGTGCGGACGTGCTCGTGACCGCCTGCGGCGTGCCAGAACTCGTCACCGAAGAGATGCTCTCACCGGGCGTCGTGGTCATCGACGTGAGCGCGAACCGGCGGACGGTCGAGGGTGAAACGACGGTCGTCGGCGACGTCGACCACGAGAGCGCGGCGGCCGTCGCGGCGGCCATCACGCCCGTGCCGGGCGGTATCGGGCCGGTCACGCTCGCCATGCTGACCCAGAACGTCGTCCGTGCGGCCGAGCGGCGTGTCGGGACCTAAAAGGATGGCACGTGTCGAACACGAACCTTGAAGCGACAGTCGGGCGAACTCGAATCGACATGTCCTCCGAAGAGGAAGACCTACCGACGGACTACGAGATCGCCCAGGAGGTCGACACCGACCACATCACCGAGGTCGTCGAGCCGCTCGGACTCACACGCGACGACCTCGAACTCCACGGCGACGACACGGCGAAACTCACGTTCGACGCCATCGAGCGCCTGCGCGAGTCCGACCGCGAGAACGGCGATCTGATTCTCGTCACCGGCATGACGCCGACGCCGATGGGCGAGGGCAAGACCGTCACTACCGTCGGGCTGAGTCAGGCGTTCAATCGACTCGACGAGAACGCGCTGGCGGCCATCCGCGAGCCCTCGCTCGGCCCGGTCTTCGGCGTCAAAGGTGGGGCCGCCGGCGGCGGCTACTCCCAGGTACTGCCGATGGAGGACATCAACCTCCACTTTACTGGTGACCTCCACGCGCTCACGTCGGCACACAACCTGATCTCGACGATGCTCGACAACCACATCAAACAGGGTAACGAACTGGAGATCGCCGTCAACTGGGTCCGGTGGCCCCGCGCCATCGACATGAACGACCGCGTGCTCCGCGAGACGGTCGTGGGGCTGGGTGGGGAGGTCACGGGCGTCCCGCGCGAGGACGGGTTCATCCTCACGGCGGCCTCCGAGCTGATGGCCGTGCTCTGTCTCGCCGACGACCTCGCCGATCTGAAAGAGCGCGTTTCGCGCATCATCGTCGCGTACGACGACGACGGAAATCCTATCACCGCCGACGACATCGAGGCGACGGGAGCGGTCACCATCCTGCTCAAGGACGCCCTGAAACCCAACATCGTTCAGACCGTGGAGGGAACGCCGGCGTTCGTCCACGGTGGTCCGTTCGCCAACATCGCCCACGGGACGAACTCGCTGATCGCCGACGACGCGGCCCGAAAGCTCTCGGACTACCTCGTCACCGAGGCGGGCTTCGGCTCGGATCTGGGGGCCGAGAAGTTCATGGACGTCGTCTGCCGGTTGGGAGACATGGAGCCGGCGGCGGTGACGCTCGTCGCGTCGATTCGCGCGCTCAAATACCACGGGAAAGACATGTGGCCCGCCGACCTCGACGCACTCGACGACCCGGATCCCGAGGCAGTCCGAGGCGGACTCGAAAACCTCGATGCCCACGTCGAGAATCTCAGGGGATTCGGCGTGCCGGTCGTGGTGGCGCTCAACCGCTTCCCCGGCGACACCGACGCGGAGGTTCAAGCCGTGCTGGACCACTGCCGGGACGAGTTGGGGGTCGCGGTCGCCGAATCGACGGTGTTCGAGGAGGGCGGCGCTGGCGGGACCGACCTCGCCGAGAAGCTCATGGCCGCCATCGAAACGAACGACGAGACGTTCGACTACCTCTACGAGGCTGACGCCCCGATTCGGGAGAAAATCGAGACCATCGCCACCGAGATCTACGGCGCGGAGTCAGTTTCCTTCCAGAGCAGTGCGCGCGACGACATCGAACGGATGGAGTCGCTCGGCTTCGACGACGTGCCCATCGTCATCTCGAAGACGTTCCATTCCCTCAGCGACGATGCCGAGAAGAAGGGTGTGCCCACCGGCTGGGAACTCGAAATCCAGAAGATCTATCCGTCGGCCGGCGCGGGCTTTCTCGTCGCGCTCACCAGCGACGTGCTCACGTTACCAGGACTACCGGCAGACCCCGCCGCCGCCGGCATGGACATCGATTCCGACGGGACGGTCTCGGGACTGTTCTGAGATGAGCGACGACTTCGCCATCGTCCACTACACCGACCGAGAGACCGAGCCGTTCAACGAATCGGCGGTCGAACACGTGAAACTGACCGCACCGCTCGGGGCGACCGAAATGCGCGTCAACGCCGTCTCGCTCGACCCCGGCGAGGTGCTCGACCCGCACGCCCACGAGCGCCAAGAGGAGATTTACGTCGCGGTGACCGACGGACAGGTCGAAATCGAGGGCACGGTCCACGACGTTCCGACCGGTGGCGTCGTCCGTCTCGGTCCCGACCCGGTTCGGGGATTGTGCAACGACACCGACGAGACACACGTCTGGATACTGCTCGGCGCGCCGCCGGTCGGCACAGTCGAGAACTTCGGCGAATACGTGCTGCCCGACGAAACCGATGGATGACGATTACTCGTCGAACACGCCGTAGCGCCACGATTCGGTGTCTGCGGTCCGGTTGAACGTGTAGACGTGCAGCCCCCGGATGTCGTAGTGAGGGTCGTCGGCGTACGGCGCGAGACCTTCGACGAGGTCGTCGGGGGTGTATTTCCCGCGCGAGCCGACGAGTTCGCGGACGAATCCCAACAATCCGGTGGTCTTCTGGAGGAACTTCACCGAGTCGCCGACGCCGACCTTCCGCGAGATACCCAGCAGTTTCTCGTACTTCATCACGCCCGGAATCCCGACTTCGACGGGGAGGTCGACACCCCTGTCTCTGACGTCCTCGACCCACTCGACGACGGTCTCGGGGTCGTAGCAGAGCTGGGTGACGATGTAGGTCGCGTAGGGTGCTTTCCGCTGCATGGCGTCGGCGAGCGTCGCGTCGTCGAGGAACTCGTGGCCCTCGGGATAGCCCGTGATGCCCACCTCGTCGAACTCGTGATCGAGTTCCGAGAGCGCATCGAGGAGCGCGTACGCCGAGTCGAACTCACCGATAGGTTCCTCGCGGTCGCCGCCCGGGACGAAGATGTCGGTGACGCCGGCGGCGGTCAGTCGACGGGCGATGTCGTCCAGATGGTCCTCGTCGCGGACGTACCGCGCGGCAACGTGCGGGCTGACGTCGAACCCCCGTTCGGCTGCCTTCTCGGCCCACTCGACGGTGGCATCCAGCCTCAGCTGCGGCGAGGTCGTGATGGCAATGGTCGCGCCCTCGGGGAGGTGGTCCATCTCGCCCGCGAAGCTGTCGAACGGCATCAACTCGAACCGTGGCTCGGCGAGCAGTTGCGCGACTCCGTCGGCGCTCGCGGGCGGGCGCGTCACCGCCACGATTCTCCCGCACCGGGGAGCGTTCGGCGGTCGATTCGGGCGTCGGCGACGAACATACCGGGAGTATTCGGACCGGCCCTTTAGGTCTTGACCGCGACAACCGAACAGGTATAAGTCGAGTCGATGAGCCAACCGACCACCGGGCGTTCCTAAACGGCTGTGGTAGTCCACCCCGTGTTTTAAACCCACGACGGCGGAAGTCACACGGCATGAGCACAGGGATCACACCACCGGAGAGCGCGGGGACCGTCGTCGTCGGCGCGGGCTGTGTCGGCTGTTCGGCGGCCTACCACCTCGCCGAGCAGGGCCGCGAGGACGTCGTCGTCCTGGATCGGGGGCCACTGTTCGAGACGGGTGGCTCGACTTCGCACGCACCCGGACTCGTCTATCAGACCAACGGCGGCAAGCTGATGACGGAACTGGCCGCGTACACGCGCGACCTCTACTACGACCTCGACAGCTATCGCATGGCGGGCGGCATCGAGGTTGCCTATACCGAGGACCGCTGGAAGTTCCTCAAACGAAAGTACGAGTGGGGCCAGTCCTACGGGCTCGACGGCGGCGAACTGCTCTCGCCCGCGGAGGTCGAAGTGCGCGTCCCGCAGATCGATTCGACCGTGATCCACGGGGGCTACTACCTCCCGACCGACGGCAAAGCCCACGCGGTCGACGCCTCGCGGAAGATGGCCGAACGCGCCCAGGAGGCGGGCCACGAGTTCTACGGTGACACGCTCGTCACGGACGTCGAGACGAGCGACGGGACGGTCCAGGCGGTCGTCACCGAGAACGGCCGGATCGAATGCGACGAACTGCTGGTGGCGACGAACATCTGGGGGCCGCTCTTTGGCGACATGGTAGGCACGGACATCCCATTGGTTCCCTGTTCGCATCAGTATCTCGTGAGCGAACCGCTCGACGAGTTGGCGGGAGCCGAGCGCGAGATCGAACAGCCCCTCCTCCGCCACCAAGATTACTCGGAGTACTTCCGCCAGCACGGCGACTCCTATGGAGTAGGGTCGTACAACCACGAACCACTGCTCGTCGCTCCCGAGGACATCTACGGGCCCGAAAAACTGGACGACCTCGGGCTCGAATATCCCTCGCTCCGTGAGTTCGCCGCCGAGCATTTCTACGAAAATACCCATCTCGACCACGACAAGAGCGCGTACGACGCCGCACGCGAACTGATTCCGGCGTTCGACGGCGTCGAATGGGAGACCGAGATGAACGGGATGTTCTGCTTCACCCCCGACGGAATGCCGATTCTCGGTCCCGACGAGGAGACGGATGGACTCTGGTGGTCGCTCGCTATCTGGGTCACCCAGTCGGGTGGCGTTGGCAGTGTCATCGCGGAGTGGATGGACGAAGGTGTGCCACGCCTCGACGGCGAGCGCGTCAACGCCGACCCCGCCCACATCAGTCGGTTCCAGCCCCATTCGGGGAGTCGGGAGTTCACGTACGGTCGGGGTGCCCAGCAGTATCAAGAGGTCTATCAGCTGATCCATCCGCGCGAGCAGCCCGCAGACCAGCGCGCGCTCCGACGAAGTCCCTTCTACGACCGTCAGGACGACCTCGGCGCGGAGTTCTACGACACCAATGGCTGGGAGGTCCCTCAGTGGTACGAGACGAACGAGTCCCTGCTCTCCGAGTACAAAGTGCCCGACAGACCCGACTGGCTCGCGCGCAACTGGTCGAAAGCGCAGGGTGTCGAACATCAGGCCGTCCGGGATCGGGTGGCGATGTTCGACATGACGACGTTCACCGGCATCGAAGTCAGCGGCGAGGGAACGATGGAGTTCCTCCAACGATTGCTGACAAACGACATGGACTGTCCGGCCGGGCGGATGCGGTACGCGGCGATGCTGAACGAAGACGGCGGAATCCTCGCGGATCTGACCGTCGCACGGCTCGACGAAGATCGGTATCTGCTGACGACCGGCGGCGGCAACTCCGCGACGCTCCACTCGCGGTGGATCCGCGAGCACGCACCCGAGTCGCTCTCGATCACCGTCCACGATTCGAGCCGCTCCGGGATAGGGGTCTGGGGACCCGAAGCACGGAAGCTGCTCGGGCCGCTCGTCGAGGTGGATCTCTCGAACGATGAATTTCCGTTCTACGCGGTACGCGAGACCTATCTGGAGAGCCTGCCGGTGACGATGCTTCGACTCTCCTACGCCGGCGAACTCGGTTGGGAGATCTACACACCCACCGAGTACGGCGCGCGGCTCTGGGACACCGTCTGGGAGGCGGGCCAAGAGCACGGGATCGTCCCGATGGGCTGGGAAGCACTCGCATCGACCAGCCTGGAGAAGGGCTATCGGCTTTGGGGCACGGATATAACGCCCGAATACACGCCCGACGAGGCCGGAATCGGCTTCGCGGTCGATACAGATACCGAGTTCATCGGGAAGGAGGCGCTGCTCGCGGCGCGCGAGGCGGGCGTCGACCGAAAGCTTACTCCGCTCACGCTCGATGGATCGGGAATGGTCGTTGATTCGGGTCATCCGGTCCTCGACGACGAGGACGTGGTCGGCTACGGCTGTCGCGCCGGCTACGGCTACAGCATCGACGCGGGCATCGTCTACTCGTACCTGCCGACCGAGTACGCGGAGGCGGGCACGTCGCTCGACGTACGCTACGAGGGCGAGCGCTACGCCGCGACGGTGCGCGACGAGCCGCTGTTCGACCCCGAAATGGAACGGATGCGTCAGTGATTCGATGAGCGAGTCAGTCACCTTCGCCGACATCGAGGCGGCCCGCGAGCGCCTCGGCGACGAGTCGGTCGTCAAGCGAACCCCGGTCGAGCGGAGCACCTCGCTCGGCGAGCTGACCGACAGCGAGGTCCACCTCAAGATGGAGCACCTCCAGTGGACCGGCTCGTTCAAGACGCGCGGTGCGTACAACAAGATCGCCCAACTCGTCGAAGACGGGGAAACCGACCGCGTGGTCGCCGCGAGCGCCGGCAACCACGCCCAGGGGGTCGCGCTCGCGGCGACGACACTCGGCATCGATTCGACCATCGTGATGCCGACGGCTGCCCCGCAGGCGAAAGTCGACGCGACCCGGGGCTACGGCGCGCGAGTCGAACTCGTCGGCCAGGACTTCCAAGAAGCGATGGACCACGCCCAGGGACTCGTCGAGGACGACGCGACCGCGTTCGTCCACGCCTACGACGACCCCGCGATCGTCGCCGGACAGGGTACTCTCGGAATCGAGATGTGCGAGGACTGTGCCGACGTGAATACGGTCGTCGTCCCCATCGGCGGCGGTGGACTGATTTCCGGGATCGCGACGGCGTTCTCCGAACTCTCGCCCGATACGCGCGTCGTCGGCGTCCAAGCGGAGGGAGCCGCCACGGTGCCCGACAGCCTCGACAAGGGGATTCCCGTGACGCTCGATTCGGTCAACACCATCGCCGACGGCATCGCCACCGGCGGCGTGTCGGAACTCACGCTCTCGCTCATCGAGGAGCACGTCGACGAGATCGTTACCGTCACCGACGGCGAGATCGCCCGTGCGGTCCTCCTGCTCATGGAGCGCGCCAAGCAGGTCGTCGAGGGGGCCGGCGCGGCGTCGGTCGCGGCCCTGCTGAGCGACGAGTTGGATGTCGAGGGCGAGACGGTGTTCGCGTTGCTTTGCGGTGGGAACCTCGACATGACGATGCTGCGCACGGTGTTGATCCACGCGCTCACCGACCGCGAGCAGATCCTCCGCCTGCGCGTGCGCATCACCGACCGCCCCGGTGAGATGAACACGATATCGAGCCTCATCGGCGGTCACGACGCCAACATCCGCAGCGTGCGCCACGACCGCTCGGTGCCGGAACTCGACGTCGGCGAGGCCTACCTCGTCTTCGAGATCGAGACCAGCGGCACCGGCCACGCGCGCACCGTCATCCGGTCGATACGCGACCACGGCTACGAGGTCAGCCACGAGAACGCCTGACCACCGACCGACGAGAGCACCGACTTCGGCATATCGACGATCGACGATATCGGAGTCGACGGAATCATATATCCCGTGGTCACTTACGGAGTTCATGAACAGCGTCGGCATCGACGCGGTCGCCATCCACGCCGGAAAGCTCAGGCTCGACCTCGCGGAAACGTTCGCGCCAGCGAAGGGCGAAGACCCCGAAAAGTACACGAAAGGGCTCGGACTGCACGCGAGTTCGTTCCCCGACGTCGAGGAGGACATCGTGACGATGGGCGCGAACGCCGCCCACAAACTGATGACGCGCAAGGGTCTCGAACCCGACGACATCGGGCGCATCGACGTCGCCACCGAGAGCGCCTTCGACAACTCCAAACCCGTTTCGACCTATATTGCAGGCTGTCTCGAAGCGGTCTTCGAGGGTGACTTCCACCACGCGAACAAGGGCGAGCGCAAGTTCGCCTGCATCTCGGGAACCCAAAGTTTGGACGACGCCTACAACTGGATTCGTGCCGGGCGAAATAGGGGTCGAGCGGCGCTCGTCATCGCCACCGACACCGCCCTCTACGCGCGCGGCGACGCCGGTGAGGCCACGCAGGGCGCGGGCGCGGTGGCGATGCTCATTGCCGAGGACCCGGACCTCGTCGAGTTGAGCCTCGAACAGGGCTTCGGTAGCGCCGACGAGACCGACTTCCTCAAACCTAACCAGCAGTTTCCCAGTGTGGACGGCAAGCGCTCGGTGCAGGTCTACCTCGCTCGGATGCGCGAAGCGCTCGAAGATTACGAGAGCGTTGCCGGCGACGTCCGCGCCGAGGACTTCGTCTACGCGCCGTTCCACACGCCGTTCCCTGGCATGGTCCGCAAGGCCGCGCTGCTGGCCTACCGACACGTCACCCGCGACACCGAGATCGAAGACTCGCTCGCCGCCCGCATCGGCCGCCAGCCGAGAGCCGAAGCGTTCGACGACGAGGACGCCTTCTTCGAGAGCGTCCGCGAGTACATGGACGCGCTGAAAGAAACCGAGCAGTATCAGGAGTGGTACGAGCAGGCCATCGAGCCGACGCTCGACATCGCCCGCCACGTCGGCAACTGGTATACTGGGTCAGTTCACATCGCCCGCGCGAGCGCGCTCCGCAACGCCCGCGAGAACGGTATCGACATGGCCGGCGAGTCCCTACTGGTCGGTTCGTACGGCAGCGGCGCACAGGCCGAGATCCACGCCGAGACGGTTCGAGAGAACTGGACCGAGGAGATCGACGCCCTCGACATCGACGACCAACTGGCCGCGCGCCGCGACATCTCCTTCGAGGAGTACGAGGAAATCCACGACGTCCACAACCACGACAAGGAGATCGACATCGATGCGTTCACCACTCCCAGCGAGGAGTTCATTCGCGACGGACTCGGCCCGATGGACGAGCGCACCTATCGGTACGTCGAGTAGTCTACGGCAATTCGCCCATCGTCTCCAGCATCGCCTCCAGTTCGCCGTCCGCGACCGCCAGCGAGAAGCCGTCGGCCCGGGCGAGCGTCGGCGCGTGCTCCCAGAGGTCCTCAGTACCGAGTCCGTGGAGAACGACCGCACTCGGGGTCGGCGTGACCACCCGCAGCGCGACCAGCGCGCCCTCGCCGTGGGTCACGCCGGTGAACACGAGCGCACGATTGGTGCTCTGGCCGTAGAGACGATAGAACTCCTCCGAGGAGAGTCGCGTGATGGCCTCGATGGAGTTGATGACGGTGTGGCCGGCAACGGTGTTCTGTGAGCCCGCGACGACTTCGGACGCACCGATGGCGTCGTAGAACTCCCCGATGGCGATCGCGGTGGGATACTCCCGCAGATCGCGGACGATATCGCCCTCAAAGCCTGCCGAGAGCACGCGAGCGTACTGGCGAAGATGCTCGCCGCCGCGCGCCTCGTCGATGTCCAGTAGTGCCTCGATGACCCGGCGGACGACCGCGATGCCCGGGCTTCGCCGCCGGCCGCTCTCGTAATCCGAAACGACCGAGGCCGAGACGTCGAGTTCGTCGGCGAGCGTGGTTTGAGCGACGTCGAAATCGGTCCGCCACTTGCGGATCGTCGCACCGGGATCGTCGCTCAACACCACGTCGCCAGCGATCTTCCCGGCGAGGGTCCGCCGCGCGCGCTCGGTCATGGCTGTCTCTCGACGGTTTCGGGCAAAAGCCTGCTGGCATCTCATCGCCTCACAGCCCGCGGCGCAAGGGCTATCCACGGCTGTACCGAATCCGGCCTGTGCCATCGACGGTCGTCCACTGCGCGCTCGCGGGGTTGCTTGCGGCAGCGCTGCTCGACGAGTTCGACGCGCAGGCGGTAGCGGTCGTGCTCGTGGCCACCATCGTCCCGGACCTCGATGCCTTCGCCGGTTTCGTGATTCCGGGCGGCCACCGCTCGGTGCTCCACACCCTCTTGTTCCCACTCACCGGCGCGGCGCTGCTCTCCTACGATACTCGAATACGAGAGTCGTCGTTCGTCCGCCGGCGCTGGCGCGCTCGTGGGGTTCGGGTGGCGTGGGTTTCGATTGCGGCCGTCGCTTTCGCGGGCATCGGTCTCGACCTCATCGGCGGCGGTGTGAACCTCTTCTATCCGCTCTACGACCAGTTCTACGAGCTGTCGGGCGAACTCGTGCTCTCGAACGACCG
Source organism: Halococcus sediminicola (assembly GCF_000755245.1). Classification (NCBI taxonomy): domain Archaea; kingdom Methanobacteriati; phylum Methanobacteriota; class Halobacteria; order Halobacteriales; family Halococcaceae; genus Halococcus; species Halococcus sediminicola. The sequence goes on from NZ_BBMP01000011.1 coordinate 46,711, forward strand.
TGGTCTCGTCCAGACGTTCGTCGAGTTCGGCCACGGGGGTGAGGCGGCGCGTGGCTCGACCAAACAGGTCCACATCAACAGCGGTATCGACCCAAACCGGGGAGCCGAGCCAACGAACGTCGAGCGCATCTTCCCCGTCGCTCAGTCAGGCTGGCAACTGCTCTTGATTCTCACGAGCAGCTTCGTCCTCGCCGTGCGGCTGTGGGAGACGCGCTAGGCGAATCCACTTTTGAGCCGGGCGTAGCCGCCACGATAGACGAGATGGAAGGCGAGTGCGTACGCCACGCCAACGATGACGACGCCCGCCAGCGTTCCGAGCGACGCTATCCGACCGACGAACGCCCGACCGATGATTCCGATGCCACCAATCACGAGTCCCACGGGAACGACGAGAACGTTGACCGCGAGCAGGTATCCGTAGAGGCATTTGAGCGAGTACGACCGTCGAACGAAGACGATTGCGACCGGGATAGTGACGGGCGTGACTGCTCCGAGAAAGATGAGTTGACTGAACGGGTCCGGCGGGGTGAATATCGCCGAAAACGGGCTCAAGAGGACGACGAACGCGACCAATGCCAGCACGAACCGCAAAAGAAGTTTCATTCGAGACACGTCCTTCCGTCGAACAGACCGTTCATAGCCGTTGTGATGTCGACGGAATACGTGACTCCGGTCGGTCACGGCTTCGAACCGTGGAGAATTTCGCGCTCACGACCGCCGAACGGCGACGGCGAGCGCGCCGCCGAGCGGACCGAAGACGAGCGGGTAGACGAACCCGGCGGCGAGCGCGCGCGTGAGTTCCGGGCCGACCGACGCGATGACCACGGTGATCTGTGTGAGGAAGGCCCCGACGAACGCGAGCGCGAAGTAGCCTGGAAGGGGAGTGAGGCCCGCCACGGCGGCGACCGTGACCCGCTCCGCACCGGTGCGACGGGCGGCGAGCGCGCCGGCGACGAGCAGGAAGAGCGGCGGGAGGACGAAGAGCAGCGTGCGCCAATCGCCCGCGCTCACCTCGACGACGTCCGTCGAGAGGTCCATCGCGCTGCTCGTGACCGAGACGTCGACGAAGTGTGCGCCGTAGAAGAACCAGCCCGTGACCTTCCACGGTGCGATTCCGCTACTGCCGAACAGCGAGAGCGTCGCGTCGACGTCCATCCGCGATAGCTCCGCGCGCACCCGCTCGACCGTGAGGAGGTAGGTGAAGAGATAGCCACACAGGTAGGCAGCGGCCCCGGCAAGCGCGCCCACCCTGAACGGAAGTCGGGCGACCAACCGACGCCGTTGGCTCATCGTCGCCTCCTCGCATCCGCCGTGGAAGTAGCTTCCGGCGGACGGGGAGGGCGCTTTATCCGGTCGCCGCCCGATACTCCTCTTGCGTGATGGTGTAGCGGTACTCGTCGGCGACTTCTTCGCCGTACGGAACCCAATTTCTGAGTCGGCCCTCACAACGCCCGCCGTGCGATTCGACGTATTTCTCGATGGCGCGCCGGGATTTCTCGTTGTCGACGTGATGGGTGACGGCGACAACTTCGAGGTCGAGGCGCTCGAAGGCGATTTCGATGAGCGCCGCGGCGCGCTCGCCCGAGTAGCCACGACCCCAGAATCGCTTGCGGAGCCACGTGCCGAGTCGAGCGGTTCGGCGCTCCCAGTCGAGATGCAGCCCGCCAGCGCCGGCGAACTGGCCCGCTCCCGCCTCACCCTTTCGGGGACGGATGGCGTAGGTCGCAGCCTCGCCCTCCTCCCATTGGTCCTCGCAGCGGTCGACGAACTCCTTCGACTCGTCGACCGTCACGTGAGGGTCCCACGGCATGTACCGGGTGACCTCGGCCATCTCTTCGACGCCGTCGGCGTCCGAGCAGACCCGATAGAACTCGAAGAGGTCGACGTTCTCCTCGCAAAACCGTTCGAGAACGAGCCGGTCGGTTTCGATGCGCTCGGGGAACATACATCCGACAACAAGCACGCAGGCAAAAGTGTTCGTCCGCGCTCCGGAATCACTAAACGCGGCTCCCACATAGGCACGCGCAATGGATTGGACCGAGAAGTATCGACCCTCGACGCTCTCGGAAGTGCGGGGCAACAACAAGGCCCGCGATGCGCTCGCCGAATGGGCCGAGACGTGGGAATCCCATCGAGAGGCGGTTATCCTCCACGGCGCGCCCGGCGTCGGCAAGACGTCGGCGGCGCACGCGCTCGCGTCGGACATGGACTGGCCGACCATCGAACTCAACGCCTCGAACCAGCGCACGAAGGCCGTCGTCGAGCGGGTGGCGGGCGAGGCGGCGAAATCCGGTACACTCACCGGCGGGAGCGCGGGCCGGCGACTCGTCGTGATGGACGAGGCCGACAACCTCCACGGGAACGTCGACCGCGGCGGGTCGCGGGCCATCACCGAACTCGTGAAAGAGGCCGGCCAGCCGATGGTTCTGATCGCCAACGAGTTCTACGACATGTCCAAGAGCCTCCGGAACGCCTGCGAGACGATCGAGTTCCGCGACGTCTCCGCACGTTCGATTCTGCCCGTGCTCCGTGACATCTGTCGGCGCGAAGAAGTCGAATACGAGGACAGCGCGCTCGAAGCGATCGCCGAACAGAACAGCGGCGACCTCCGGGGCGCGGTCAACGACCTCCAGGCGCTCGCCGAGAGCACCGAGAAACTCACCGCCGACGACGTCGTCACCGGGGACCGCGACCGCACGACCGGTATCTTCGACTTTCTGGACGCACTCATCAAAGAAGAGGACGCCGAGGGCGCTCTCAGAGCCTCCTACGACGTCGAGGAGACGCCCGATGATCTCATCAACTGGATCGCAGACAACGTCCCCAAGGACTTTCATGGACCCGAACTCGCCGACGCCTACGAGAACCTGGCGAACGCCGACCGCTGGCTCGGACGGGTTCGCGCGACCCAGAACTACTCGTACTGGCGGTACGCAGGTGACGCCATGACCGCCGGTGTCGCCGCTTCGCGCCGCGAATCGAAGGGAGGGTGGACGCGCTACGGCCCGCCGAGTTACTGGTCGAAACTCGGCCGCTCGCGCGGCACGCGCGACAAACGCGATTACGTCGCCCGGCAGGTCGCCGAGACCGGTGGGATGAGCATGGCGAGCGCGCGCCGGCAGGTCATGCCCTTCCTCTCGACGATGACGCACCACTGCAAGAACCGCGAGCTGACTGTGGCGATGACCGCCCGCTACGACATGGACGCCGACCACGTCGCGTTCATCACCGGGAGCGGCGAGGACACCAACAAGGTTCAGGACATCGTCGAGGATGCCGCCCGACTCGGCGAGGAGGCCGCCGTCGCGGGATCGGACGGCGCGTTCGAGGGCGCGACACGCACGACCACGGACGAAGTCGACGATTCGGACGGCGAATCGGCCGAAATCGAGGCTGACGACGAGAGCGAAACCGAAGACACCGACGAGAGCGAGGACGACTCCCAGTCGGGACTCGGCGATTTCTCCTGATCGCAGAGCGAGGTTACAGGATCTTCGAGAGGAACTGCTGGGCACGGTCGGTGTCGGGATTCGAGAAGAACCGTTCCGGTTGTGCGGTCTCGACGATGCCTCCTTCGGACATCAGCACCACTCTGTCGCCCACTTCGCGGGCGAACCCCATCTGATGAGTGACGACCATCATCGTCATCCCTTCCTCGGCGAGCGTGCCCATCACGTCGAGGACTTCACCCACGAGTTCGGGGTCAAGCGCGCTCGTCACCTCGTCGAACAGCATGACTTCGGGTTCCATCGCCAGCGCGCGGGCGATGGCGACGCGCTGTTGTTGTCCCCCCGAGAGCTGACTGGGATAGGAGTCGCTCTGTGCGGACAGTCCGACACTATCGAGTAGTTCCTCGGCGCGCTCATGCGCCTCGTCCGTCGAGAGACCGCGCACCTTCATCGGCCCGAGCGTGACGTTTTCGAGCGCCGTCTTGTGCGGAAAGAGATTGAAGCTCTGAAAGACCATGCCGATCTGCTGGCGCAGGTGGTTGATGTCCGCCTTCGGGTCCGAGACGGACGTCCCTTCGAGTCTGATCTCGCCCGACTGGATCTCCTCCAGCCGGTTGGCACAGCGAAGCAGGGTGGACTTCCCGCTGCCGCTCGGTCCGATGACGACACACACCTCTCGGTTCTCGACGTCGAGGTCGACGTCCCGGAGCACGTGTGCCTCGCCGAAGTACTTGTTGACGCCCTCGAATTCGAGGACGGGGACGGTGCTCACGAACTCCCTCCCGCGGGGTCGGCACGCCGTTCGAGGTAGCTGACGACCCGCCCGAGCGGAATCGTTATCAGGAGGTAGGCGACCGCGACGATGAGGATCGGCGTCCACGCGTCGAAGGTGTTGCTGTTCACGTTGCGAAAGGCACTGATGAGTTCGGGGACGGCGATCACCGTCAGCAGCGAGGTGTCCTTGACGAGGATGACCTGGTCGTTGCCGATGGCCGCCAGCGCGTTGCGCCACGCCTGCGGGAGGACGACCTCACGCATCGACTGGATGTAGGAGAGACCGAGCGAGCGCGCGGCCTCCATCTGGCCGTCCGGCACGGACTCGATGCCGCCGCGGATGGCCTCGCCGATGTAGGCGGCGTGGTTCAACGTCAGTCCGATGATGGCAGCGGGAACCGCGAAGTTCGAGATCGGGAACTCGCCGGGCGGCCAGAAGGTTGGCACACCCAAGAAAACGACCATCAACTGAAAGAGCAGCGGCGTTCCCCGGAAGAACTCGATGTAGCCCTTCGCGATCGCGCGCGTAAAGCGCGTCCGCGAGACGCGGCCGAGACCGACGACGACGCCGGCGACGACCGACAGCACGCTGCTGACGACGACGATGCGAAGCACCGTCAGAAAGGCGTCGGTGAACTGCGGGTAGACCACCTCGACGAGCAGCGAGAAGTCGACCTGCACGACGACGATGTACGCGAGAAACGCCGCGATCGCGAGCGTGAACGTGCCCGCGACGGCGACGCCGACCCACTTGAGCGTCGTATCGTCGAAGAGGCGATTGCCCACCGACTCGCTCGCCGTCGAGTCCGAGTATGATTCGGCCATGATGGATATTGGCAAGCAGCGACGTTAGCTTTGGGTGGTCCCGGTCGAACTCTCGAAGTACTCGCCGTAGATCTCGTCGTAGGTGCCGTTGTCCCGGATGGTCGCGATCGCCTCGTTGACCCGCTTTCTGAGCTTGTCGTCGTCTTTCCGGAAGGCGATGCCGTACTCCTCGACGGTGAGAGTGAGATAGGGCGGTGCCTTCTTTCCCTGCTCTGCGGCCGCGCCCTTGCCTTCGAGAAAGCGCGCCGTGTCGGGGTTCTCGTTGACGAACTGGGCGTTGACGGTGTTGTCGTTGACCACCGCCGTGACCTGGTTGTTCGTGAGCGCGCTGAACGCACCGGGAATCTGGTCGTACGACTGAATCGTCAGGTTCCCGTCGAACTCCTTTTTCAGCTCCTCGGCGGCGGCTTCACCCGTAGTGCCCTTCTGGACGCCAACGGTCTTGCCTTTCAAGTCCTCCTTCGAGGAAATATCGCTGTTTGCGAGCACGACCACCGTCTGGTAGGCCGTGAAGTACGGGTCGGAGAAGTCGACCTGCTTTGCGCGCTCGTCGTTGATGGTCATCGCGCTCATGATGACCCTGAAGTTGCCGTTGTTGAGCGAGGGGATGATGGTGTCGAAGGCGGTCGGCTTGAACTCGGGTTTCATGCCCAACTGCTCGCCGAAGACCGCATCGGCGATACCGACGTCGAAACCGACGAGGTCGCCCTTGTTGTTCTCGAACTCGAACGGCTTATAGGGGATGTCCGAGCCGATGACGATGGTCTGGCCGCCCGAGTCGCCCCCGCCGCCGCTTCCGTTACTACCGCCACCGCTCCCGTTCGCTCCGCCGCTGCCGTTTCCACCGCCGCTTCCGTTACTACCACCATCATCGCCGCCACCGTCGCCACCGCCCACACAGCCGGCGAGCGACAGTCCCGCGATACCCGCGCCAGTCACCTTCAGATACCCGCGTCGCGTCGTCGTATTCTCCCGAGCCATACGGCTTGTGTGAAGAATGAGTATTTCAAACTTTCGGCGAGTGTGACAAACCAACACGGTGGGCCGACGGCCGCTCGAACGGTGAGTTCTCAGTCGGCGGTCGTCGGAGCGGCGGTGTCGGTGCTCGCGTGGCTCTCGTCGGACGATTCGTAGGCCCAGACGGTGGTCGCCACGAGCGCGGCGAAGATGACGAGCGCGGCGGCGTGGTGGGTCACCTGCACGAGTGCCGTGTAGACGGTGACGGTGGCCCCGCCGAGCAGTATCTGGACGGGGAGGACGACTAGCGCGAGCGCGCTGGCGAGACGGGTCCGGCGACTCCTCCCACCGCGCCAGGCGGCGTAGGTCGTCCCGAGGATCATGAACCCGGTGATCATCGCGACCAACCGGTGAAACCACTCGATGAAGCTCGGCCAGTTCGCCGGGAACAGCCCGAAGACGCCGCCGTTACAGAGCGGCCAGTTAGCCCCGCAGGACAGGCCCGCGCCCGCGGCGGCGGTATAGACCCCCAGAAGGATGAGCGCGAACGTCATCCCGGTGGTGACGGCAGCGAGGTGGCGGAATCGAACCATCGCCGGAGTTTGGAGGCGGTGGTACTTCACTCCCACCTTTTTACTGCGGGGAATCGCTCACTCGCTGCGTCTGCTCACGGGCGCTCCGCGTCCGTTCGCACGGCCAGTGGGACCTTCGGTCCCGCTCGGCTCGTTCGCTCAACCCCTTGCAAAAATTGGACCAAAAGCTTCCGCTCGCTCGGCCTGCGGCCTCGCTCACGGTACAACCGCTCATTCGTTCTGCCGGCACACCGCGCCACCCCTCACCAGCCGATTCGCTCGCTACGTTCGCTCATCCCTCGCGCGTTCTGCGCCTTCGACGCATTCATCGCGCGCCACCGCCGCCGTCGGCAAACGGATTTGACTGATGACGGAACGGACCCGTTTTAGCCCGCTCGCCCAGTGTGACGACGTGACCATCGACCCCGCAAAGACCGACCGGCTCGACAACTATCTCGCCGAGGCGGGTCTCGAAGCGGTCTGGTTCGCCCGGCCAGCCAATTTCGCGTGGCTCACCGGCGCGAACAACATCGTCGACCGCGAGGCAGGCGTGGGCGTTGCGGCGGCCGGCTACGACGGTTCCCTCCGAATCCTCACCAGCAACAACGAAGCCCCACGATTCGCCGAGGAAGAATTCGGCGATGTCCCCGTCGAATCGTTTCCGTGGCACGAGGGAACGCTAGCAGAAGCCGTCGCCGAGCGCTCGGAGCGACCCTTCGAGACCGATTTCGACGTCTCTGGAGCCGAGCGCGTCCCGGCGACCCGGCTCCGCACACCGCTCACCGATACTGACATTGAGCGCTACCGGGAACTCGGGAACGAGACCGCGACGGCGCTCGAATCGGTCTGTCGAATCATCGAGAGCACCGATTCGGAGCGGGCGGTTGCCGCCCGCCTTCGGGAGCGACTGGTCGCCCGGGGCATCGACTCGCCAGTGCTGCTCGTCGGTGGCGAGGAGCGCGCACACGCGTATCGCCACTTCCCGCCGACCGACACCGACATCGGCGGCTATGCGCTGGTATCGGTGACCGCACAGCGGGGCGGACTCCACGCGAGCGCGACGCGCACGGTGGCGCTCGACCCGCCCGACTGGCTCGCAGCGCGCCACGAGGCAGCCATGAGAGTCGAAGCGGCGGCGGTCGCGGCGACGAAACGCCTTTCGAACGAGGGAACCGCTGGCGACGTCTTTCGGGAGATTCGGAACGCCTACGCAGAGATCAGGTATCCCGACGAATGGCAAAAACACCATCAGGGCGGGGCGACGGGGTTTGCGGGCCGGGAGTGGAAGGCGACGCCGGCGAGTACTGCGGACCTCCAAACACCGATGGCGTACGCGTGGAATCCGACGGTCGAGGGTGCCAAAAGCGAGGACACGGTTCTCGTCGGAGACGGTGTCGAAACGCTGACGGCGACCGGCGAGTGGCCGGTTCGTGAGATCGACGTCGACAGCGCGACGGTCGTTCGTCACGCCGTCGGTCCGTAACCCGGAGTTCGTCGTTCGTCGAATATCGCTTTCGGTTGGTTTTTTAATCCCATCCGCCGAGAGTGGCGACATGGGACTAGACGAGGATTCGCTCGAATACCACCGCGAGGAGCCACCCGGCAAGATAGAGATCTCGACGACGAAACCGACCAGCACGCAGCGCGACCTCTCGCTAGCCTACTCCCCGGGAGTGGCCGCCCCCTGCAACGAGATCCACGAGAATCCCGACGACGCCTACAGCTACACCGCGAAGGGCAACATGGTCGGCGTCGTCTCCAACGGCTCGGCCGTACTGGGACTGGGCGACATCGGCGCACAGGCCTCCAAACCCGTCATGGAGGGCAAAGGCGTCCTCTTCAAACGCTTCGCCGACATCGACGTCTTCGACATCGAACTCGACGAGGCCGACCCCCAGGAGATCATTCGGACTGTCGAGGCGATGGAGCCGACCTTCGGCGGCATCAATCTGGAGGACATCAAAGCGCCCGAGTGCTTCGAGATCGAGGAAGGCCTGCGCGAATCGATGTCGATCCCCGTCTTCCACGACGACCAGCACGGAACGGCCATCATCAGCGGGGCCGCCCTCCTGAATGCCGTCGACATCGCCGACAAGGACATCGAGGAGTTGGAGATCGTCTTCTCGGGCGCGGGCGCGAGCGCGATCGCGACCGCCCGATTCTATCTCTCGCTCGGCGCGAAGCGCGAGAACATCACGATGTGTGATTCGTCCGGGATCATCACCACGGAACGCGCCGCGAACGACGACATCAACGAGTACAAGACGGAGTTCGCCCGCGACATTCCCGAGGGAAGCTTGGAGGAGGCGATGGACGGAGCCGACGTCTTCGTGGGGCTGTCGGTCGGCGGCATCGTAAACCAAGAGATGGTGCGCTCGATGGCCGACAATCCGATCATCTTCGCGATGGCCAACCCCGACCCGGAGATCCCCTATCCCGACGCCAAGGCCGCTCGCGACGACACCGTGATCATGGCGACCGGGCGCTCCGACTACCCGAACATGGTCAACAACGTGCTGGGGTTCCCGTTCATCTTCCGTGGCGCACTCGACGTGCGCGCCAGCGAGATCAACGAGGAGATGAAAGTCGCCGCCGCCCGCGCGCTCGCCAAACTGGCGCGCAAGGACGTCCCCGACGCGGTGGTGAAAGCCTACGGCGACCAACCGCTCCAGTACGGCCCCGAGTACATCATCCCCAAGCCAGTCGATCCGCGCGTGCTCTTCGAAGTGACGCCCGCGGTGGCGCAGGCGGCGGTCGACAGCGGCGCGGCCCGTTCGGCGATCGACATCGGCGAGTACACCGAGGAGCTCGAAGCCCGGTTGGGCAAGTCCCGCGAGATGATGCGGGTGGTGTTGAACAAGGCGAAATCCGACCCCAAGCGGGTGGTGCTCGCCGAGGGCGACGACGAGAAGATGATCCGCGCAGCTCACCAGATAGACGAGCAGGGACTCGCTCAGCCCGTACTCATCGGCGACCGCGAGACCGTCTGGGAGACGATGGACTCGCTGGGACTGGATTTCGACCCCGAGATCGTCGACCCGCACGAGGAGAACCTCGACCCCTACGCCGACCGACTGTACGAACTCCGCCAGCGCAAGGGCGTCACAAGACGCGAGGCCGCGGATCTCGTCCACGACGAGAACTACCTCGGTAGCGTGATGGTCGAGATGGGCGATGCCGACGCAATGCTCACGGGGCTGATGCACGACTACCCCTCGGCGCTGCGCCCACCGCTCCAGGTCGTCGGCACCGCCGAGGACGCGAACTACGCCGCCGGCGTCTATCTGCTCGCGTTCAAAAATCGCGTGGTCTTCTGTGCCGACGCAACGGTCAATCAGAACCCGAGCGCGGACGTGCTCGCGGAGGTCACCCAGCACACCGCCGACCTCGCCCGGCAGTTCAACGTCGATCCGCGCGCGGCCCTGCTCTCGTATTCGAACTTCGGCAGCGTCGACAACGAGGGAACCCGCAAACCACGAGAGGCCGCGCGAGCGCTCAGCGAGAATCCAACTGTCGACTTCCCGGTCGACGGCGAGATGCAGGCCGATACGGCCGTGGTCGAGGATATCCTCGAAGGGACCTATGGGTTTTCGGACCTCGACGGTCCGGCGAACGTGCTCGTCTTCCCCAATCTCGAAGCCGGGAACATCGGCTACAAACTGCTCCAGCGACTGGGTGGGGCGGCCGCCATCGGTCCGATGCTGGTCGGCATGGACAAACCGGTCCACGTCCTCCAGCGAGGCGACGAGGTCAAGGACATCGTGAATCTCGCGGGCGTCGCCGTGGTCGACGCCCAAGAGAACGGTATCGAGGACTGACCCCTCAACGCGGTCGCGGCCTGCGGTGCGGCTGCGGTGGCGTAGCGGTGCGGTCCTGGCGGATGAAGGGCGAACGAGCGAACGTAGTGAGCGAGTGAGGGCTTCTGCGGTGCTGTCCGGTTTATTGTAGAAAATGGTTTGGAGTCCGCGCGAATGAAGTGAGCGCGGTTCACCACTCGCGCGGTTTGCGAGCGGGAGTTTTTCATGAGCGTTTTGCGAGGGGTTGAACGCGAGCGAAGCGAGCGTGATGCCCCGAAGTAAAAACGTTCAGTCGAGAACAACGAGCACGTCGCCCATGTCGACCGACTCGCCCTCGGTCGCGGCGACCTCGACGACCTCGCCGCCGCGGGAGGCGACCACGTCGTTTTCCATCTTCATCGCTTCGAGCACGCAGAGCACGTCGCCCGCCGCGACCTCGTCGCCCTCGGCGACGTTCACACCGAGAATCGTGCCCTGCATCTCGGCGGTGACCTGCTCGCCCTCGGCGGTGCTCGCGCTCGCGCTGCTGTCGCCATCGTCGTCCCCGCCGCTCGGACCGGCGGAACCGAGCTGTTGAGTGTTCCCACCACTGCCACCGCTCGCCTGGATCGGCGGTGCGCCGCGTTCTTCGAGGTTGACCTCGAAACGCTTGCCGTTGACCTCGACGACGAAATCGCGCTCGGTGACCTCTTCCTCGTCGCTCTCTGTGGTTTCGCCCGGTCCCCACTTCTCTTGGGCCTCGTCGATTTTCCCGGTATCGAGTTCCTCGTCGAGGTAGTTCGTGGTGTGTGTCCCAGTCGAAAAGGCCTCGTCGGTGAGCATCAGCCGGTGGAACGGGATCACCGTCGTGATACCCTCGATACCGAACTCGGCGAGTGCGCGCCGGCTCCGTGCGATACACTCCTCTCTGTCCTGTCCCCAGACGATGAGTTTGGCGATCATCGAGTCGTAGTCGCCACCGATGGTGTCGCCCTGTCGGAGCGCGTCGTCGAGACGAACGCCGATGCCGCCCGGCGGGTCGTACGTTTCGAGCGTGCCTGTCGCGGGTGCGAACTCGTTGGCGGCGTTCTCGGCGTTGATGCGGAACTCCATCGCGTGGCCGTCGAGTTCGACGTCCGCTTGAGCGAACGGTAGCTCCTCGTCGGCGGCCACCCGAATCTGCTGTTTCACGATGTCGATGCCCGTGAGTTGCTCCGAAACGGTGTGCTCGACCTGGATTCGCGTGTTGACTTCGAGGAAGTAGAAGTTGCTTCCCTCGCCGAGGAGTCCGTCCTCGCCGCGCTCGGCGTCCTCGACCAGAAATTCGAAGGTGCCGGCGTTGTAGTAGTCGGCGGCGTCGGCCCCGCGCCGGGCAGCTTCTTGGATTTCGGCGCGCAGGTCGTCGGTGAGCGCGGGACTCGGGCCTTCCTCGATGATCTTCTGGTGGCGTCGTTGGAGCGAGCAGTCGCGCTCGCCGATGTGGCGGACGTTGCCCTGATGGTCGGCGATGATCTGCACTTCGATGTGGCGAGGTGATTCGAGGTATTTCTCGACGAACACCGAGGAGTTGTCGAAGTACGCCTCGCCCTCGCGCTGGGCGCTCTCGAACTGGTCTTCGATCTCGTCTTCGCTTTCGACGACCTTCAGCCCGCGCCCGCCACCGCCGCCCTCGGCCTTGATGGCGACCGGATAGCCGGCCTCCTCGGCGAACTCGGCGATTTCGTCGGCCGACTCGACGGGGTCGTCGGTGCCGGGCACCGTGGGCACGTCGGCGGCGGCCATCTCCTTGCGCGCGCTCGTCTTCTCGCCGAGCAGTTCCATCGACTCGCTCGACGGCCCGATCCAGACCATCTCACTGTCCTCGACGCGGGCGGCGAAGTCGGCGTTCTCGGCGAGGAACCCATAGCCCGGATGGACGGCGTCCGCGCCGGCCTGCTCGCCCGCCTCGACGATCGCTTCGCCGTCGAGATACGAGTCGGCGGCGCGTGCCGGCCCGACGTTGTACGCTTCGTCGGCGTAACGGGCGTGACCGGCGTTCTTGTCGGCCTCCGAGTAGACGGCCACGGTGTTGATACCCAGTTCCTCGCACGCGCGCATCACGCGCACGGCGATCTCCCCTCGGTTGGCGACGAGGACCTTCTCGAACATTCCTATCGGTCCTACTGGGACTCGCGTGATAAAACTATCCGGATGGGATTCGAGAGCGCGCCGGGTCGGCTACAGTCGGTCGACCCGTCCGCTCGCGCTCCACGAGTCGGTCGGCGCATCGGATGACACGCGGACGGGGCGGCGGCCGAGGGCACGAAGTCGTCCCGCAAATTGCCAGCGCTCGCCGTCCCACGACGGCCCTTCGCTTTCGTCGGCGGCCGCGCGCTCGCGGTCGGCGAGGTAGGTTCCCAGAGCCGCGGCGATGGCCGCAGTCTCTTCGTCGTCCGCGTCGGGACTCACCGCCGTGAGGTCGACCGTGGACTGTCGTGACCCCATCAGAGCGGAATGTTCCCGTGTTTGCGGTCGGGCGTGTCCTTGCGTTTGCTCGCCAGCATTTCGAGGTCCTCGACCAGTATCGAACGGGTCTCCTGGGGTTCGATGACGTCGTCGACGAAGCCGCGCTCGGCGGCCGTATAGGGATTGGCGAACGTATCCCGATACTCGGAGATGAGTTCCTCGCGGCGTGCCTCGGTGTCGTCGGCCGCGTCGAGTTCGTCGTCGTAGAGGACGTTCACGGCTCCCTCCGGCCCCATCACGGCGATCTCGGCCGTGGGCCACGCGTAGTTCACGTCGGCCTCGATGTGTTTGGATGCCATTACGTCGTAGGCCCCGCCGTAGGCCTTGCGGGTAATCACAGTCAAGAGGGGGACGGTGGCCTCCGAGAAGGCGTACAGTAACTTCGCGCCGTGTTTGATGATACCGCCTTTCTCCTGTTCGGTGCCGGGCATGAATCCCGGAACGTCCACGAAGGTGAGGATGGGGATGTTGAACGCATCACAGAAGCGCACGAATCGCGACCCTTTGAGCGAGGCGTCGATGTCGAGCGTGCCGGCGTTCACGCGGGGCTGGTTTGCGACCACACCGACCGGCCGGCCGTCGAGGCGCGAAAAGGCGGTCACGAGATTGCGCGCATACGAGTCGGCGACCTGGAAGAACGACCCCTCGTCGACGATGCGCTCGATCACAGTTGTAATGTCGTAGGGTTTTCTGGGTGCATCCGGCACGAGGTCCTTCAGTTCGTCGTCGCTGCGCTCGGGGTCGTCCCACGGATCGACGCGCGGCGGGTCCTCGACGTTGTTCTGCGGGAGATAGGAGAGCAAGCGCCGGATGTCGTCGAGTGCTTCCTTCTCGTCGGCCTCGGCGAAATGGGCGACACCGCTCTCGCTGGTGTGTGCCGAGGCTCCCCCGAGTTCTTCGAAGGAGACCTCCTCGCCCGTGACGGTCTCGATGACGTCCGGACCGGTGATGAACATGTGCGAGGTGTCCTCGACCATGAAGATGAAGTCGGTGATGGCGGGCGAATAGACCGCCCCGCCGGCACACGGTCCCATGATGGCCGAGATCTGGGGCACCACCCCGGACGCCTGCTGGTTGCGATGGAAGACTTCTGCATACCCCGCGAGCGAGTCGATACCCTCCTGGATGCGCGCGCCCGCCGAGTCGTTCAGCCCGATGATGGGCGCACCCACTTCGAGCGCCTCGTCCATCACCTTACAGACCTTCTGGGCGAAGACCTCGCCCAGCGAACCGCCGAAGACGGTGAAGTCGTGGGCGAAGACGAACACCGTGCGGCCGTCGACGTCGCCGTAGCCCGTGACCACGCCGTCGCCCGCGACCTTCTTTTCGTCCATGTCGAAGTTCGTGCTCCGGTGGGTCCTGAGTTGGTCGAACTCGTGGAAGGTGTCGTCGTCGAGGAAGTAGTCGATGCGCTCGCGGGCGGTCAGTTTGCCCTTCTCGTGTTGGGACGCGATGCGCTCCTCGCCGCCGCCGAGTTCGGCGTCGCGCTTTCGCTCGCGGAGGTCCTCGATCGGGTCGGTATCGTCAGTCATGGGTCGTGCCCCCGAAGCCGTGCATACTCGTCGTCGTTGGGCAGGAAAAAAGGACCTTCCGATGGACGACGGTCAGCGAAGCGGGCCGGGAACGATGTAGTACCCCGCGTCGGGCGTGGCCAGCAGGTCCCAGAGGTTGAGTGCGACGACGATGACGACCACGGCGAGGATGAACGTGCGAATCCCCCAGAGCCAGATGGGTGCGAGCGAGCCGATACCGGAGCCTTTCGTGAGTTCGTCGATCGCGTCCCGGCCCAGAATCCAGCCGACGAACAGCACGACGCCGAGGACCGTGACCGGCAACAGGAGCGTGACGCCGATGCCGTCGAACCAGTCGAGCCACGCCGTGTCCCACGCCGACGGGATGCCGAGCGCGAAGATCACCGCACCGATGCCGGCCGCGGTCGGCAGCCGCGAGACGCCGTAGTTATCGACGAGGTAGGCGACGACGGCTTCGAGCAGGCTGATCGCAGAAGAGAGCGCCGCGATGAGGATGACCACGAAGAAGACGATGCCGACCACCTGTCCGACGACGTCGCCGCCGGGCAGTTCGGCCAGCGCCGTCGGGATGGCGATGAACACCGCGCCGGGACCGCCCTCACCGGGTTCGACGCCCTGGGCGAAGAGTAGTGGAAGAACGACGAGACCGGCGATGACGCCGATGGCCGTGTTCGCGATCCCGATGGTGACGCCGTCGACCGGCAGGCTGTCGTCCTTGCCGAGGTAGGAGGCGTAGGTTATCATCACGCTGAATCCCACGGAGAGCGAGAAGAAGGCCTGTCCGAACGCCGCGGGGAGCACGGTCGTCGCGTTCGAGACGATGGTATCGAAGTCGGGGTCGAGGAAGAAGGCGTAGCCCTCGCTCGCACCGGGCAGCGTCGCCGCGAACACCGCGAGACCGATCAGCATGACGACGATGGCCGGCACCATCACCTTCGTGGCGAGTTCGATGCCGTCCTCGATGCCGAGCGCGACGATGCCGATGGTGATGAGCATGAAGAGACCGTGGGTGATGACCGAGGGCAGTCCCACCGAGATGGCACCGAAATATCCTTCCGGTGCGGCGAGCGCGCCGCCCGTCACGCTCCCGCCAACGTACCGGAGCACCCAGCCGCCGATCACGCTATAATACGAGAGCGTCCAGAAGGCCGCGAGAACGCCGAGCGCACCGACGAACCACCAGCCCGGATGCTTGAGCTTGCGGAACGCGCCGATGGCGCTGGTGTTGGCCCGCCGGCCGATGACGAACTCCCCGAGGAGGACGGGAATCCCAATGAGCAAGACGGCGAACAGGTAGACCACCAGAAAGGCCGCGCCGCCGTTCGTGGAGGTCTGGAACGGAAAGCGCCAGATGTTCCCGAGTCCAACTGCACTGCCGATGGCCGCAAGGATGAACCCCGCCCTCGTGGCCCATGTTTCACGTTCTGCCATAACTGACGGGGTTTCGCTCCGGTTAAAAACCTTCGTGAAACGCTCGCGTGTGACCGGTTCTCTCGTCAGGCCTCGCCGTAAACGGGGACGGCCGCGCCGCTGGTGAGAGCCGCCCTGTCGGAGCAGAGGAACAACACCACGTCCGCGATCTCCTCGGGCGTCGGCCAGTCGTCGGGGTCGCCCGAGAGCATCTCGCGGTTCGCTGGCGTGTCGATGACCTTCGGCATGATCGCGTTCGCGCGCATCTCGCCACGGTTTTCCTCGGCGATGGTCTCGGTCAGCAGTCGAATCCCGGCCTTCGCCGCTCGGTAGGGTCCGTCGCCCTCACCACCTTCGAGGGACGATTTGGCCGACACCGAGACGACCGCTCCGCCCGACTCCCGGAGGTGGGGGATGGCGTGTTTCGAGGCGAGAAACATGGTCTTGAGGTTGACGTCGAAGACCGTCTCGAACTCGTCACTATCCGTCTCGTCTATCGGTTGGCCGCCCTGCCACATCCCGGCGATATTGCAGAGCGCGTCGAGGCGGCCCTCGGTCTCGACCACTTCGCTCACGACACGCTCGACGTCGCCCTCGTCGGTGAAGTCGGCTTCGTGGAAGGCGAAGTGAGGATCGAGCAGCGAGTCCTCGTCGTCGGGCGGTACGAGGTCGGTCGCGTGGACGGTCGCGCCCGCCCGCTCGAACGCCTCGCAGATACCGCTGCCGAGCGCGCCGCTCGCGCCGGTGACGAGCACTACCTGTCCATCGAAATCGAACTCGGTCGGCATGGGATTTCATTGCACCTCGAACCGATATATGCGTTCGGGCGCTGCGGCCCGAGCTCACTCGGCGAGCGCGTCGGCGACCCGCTCGATCGGATGCGGTGGTTCCTCGCTCTCGTGCTCGCCGAGTTGGCTCCGGCAGGACGCCCCCGGTGCGACCACGCTCTCCCCGTCGCTTTCGTCGACCTGCTCGTAGAGCACGTCGGCGATGGCGCGGCTCATCGAGAGGTGTTCGGCCTCGTAGCCGAAGGAGCCGGCCATGCCACAGCAGCCCGAATCGAGGGCGTCCACCGCGTAGCCTGCTCGCCGCAGGACACCAACCGCGTGGTGGTCTTTCTTGGTTGCCTTCTGATGACAGTGGCCGTGGTAGGTCAGCGATTCGCCTCCTTCGCCGAACGTCATCGCCTCGTCGAGTCGGAAGCGGTCGACGTATTCGAGAACTCCATACGTATTCCCGGTGACGGTCTCGACGTTACTCTGGCCACCGTCGGTCGCCGGTTTTTGCCCACCCTCGCCGGCGGCGACGGTGCCCGTGGGTGTGCTCCTATCGGCGGCCGGAACCAAGTCGGGGTAGTCGTACTGGAACATGACGGCGTCGGAGGGTTCGACCACGACCACGTCCCAGTCACGGCGGACGAGCGGCGCGAGCGCGGCGACGTTCTGCTCGGCAGCCGCGCGGGCCTGCTCGATGAATCCCTTCGAGTAGGCCGGTCGGCCGCTGTCGGCCACGCCGAGCGGAAGACGGACGTGGACGCCGGCGGCTTCGAGCACTCGCACCGTGGCTTTCCCGGCGGCGGGGTGGTTGTAGTTCGTGTAGGTGTCCGGGAAGAGCAGAACCTTCCTGTCGGCATCGCCCGCCGACACCTGTGCGCCGCCGCGGGCCCCGAACCACTCCTCGAAGCTCTCGGCGTGGAAGGTCGGCAGCGTCCGCTCTTTGGCGATGCCGACCGTTCGTTCGAGGAGAGCGCGCGCACCCGGCAGTTCAGTCCCCCAGTTCGATAGCGGCGCGAACCGGCTGCCGAGCGCCGAGAGGGCCTCGATGTTCGCAAAGAGATGGTCGCGGAGGCTCGCCCCGTGGCGCTGGTGGTATTCGTTCGTGACTTCGGCCTTCATCTTCGCCATGTCCACCTCGCTCGGGCAGTCGTTCGCACAGCCCTTGCAGCCGATACAGAGGTCCATCACCTCGTTCATGAACTCGACGTCGAGTGCGTCACCGTCGAGGTCACCGCTCATCGCGTCGCGCAGCAGGTTCGCCCGCCCGCGCGTGCTGAGGATTTCCTCCTCGCTGGCCCGATAGGTCGGACACATCGTTCCCCCAGTAGTGGACTGGTGGCCGCGACAGCCGCCACAGCCGTGACAGAGTTCGGCCATGCCCTGAAATCCGTTCTCGTTCTCCCAGCGGAGTTCGGTCTCGAAGCCCGCGTCGAACTCGTAGGCCGAATCGAATCGGAGGTCCTCGGTGGGGCTTGGTGCGTCCCTGTCCACACCGTCGGGCAGCCCACAGACCTGTCCGGGATTCAGCAGCCAGTCGGGGTCGAAGACGCTCTTCAACTCGCGGAACACGCCCCAGAGACCCTCGCCGTAGCGCTTGCGATTCCACTTCGTGCGCGCGTGGCCGTCGCCGTGCTCGCCCGAGACGCTGCCCCCGTACTCGACCACCAGGTCCGTCACGTTCTCGGCGATTGCCTCCATCCGTTCCCGTCCCTCGACGGTCTTCGTATCGATGAGCGGTCGGACGTGGAGCACGCCCGGACCGGCGTGGGCGTAGAAACTCGCAAAGGTGCCCTGCTCGTCGAGGATATCCTGAAAGTCGGCGACGTACTCCGGGAGGTGTGCGGCCGGGATGGCACAGTCCTCGATGAACGAGATGTGTTTCGCGTCCGAGGTGCGCGAGAGCAGGATGGGCAGGCCGGATTTGCGCATCTTCCAGAACTGCGCCCGCGTGTCGGCGTCGTGGGCCTCCATCGCCGCGTTCGCGTATCGTCGTTTTTCCGTCAGTTCGTCCGCACCTACACTCGGCTCGACAACCGAGTCACCACCCACGCGGTCGGCGACGAGGTCCGCGACCCGCTGTTTTCCCTCCTCGTCAGAGTCGGCGTAGAACTCCACCAGCAGGACGGAATCGGTCCCCTCGGGCAGCATCCCCACGACGTCGGCGAACTCGCTGGTGTCGCGTGCGAGGTCCAGTAGTACGGAGTCCATCACCTCGACGGCCGCGGGGTCGTGATCGAGAATCGGCTCGACGTCTTCCATCGCCTCACCCAGCGAATCGTACGTTAGCAGTCCGATGGCTTTCGTTTCGGGGATCGTTTCGAGCGCGACGGTCGACTCGGTGACGATCGCAAGGGTTCCCTCGCTGCCGGCGAGCAGGCGCGCGAGGTTCACCGATCCCTCGCGGGCGTCTTCGACCAGCATATCGAGGTCGTAGCCGGAGACGTTGCGTTTCAAATCGGGATAGGCGTCCTCGATTGCTTCGGATTCCTCGTCGATGATGCGCGCGACTGCGGCGTGGATGCGCGCTTCGAGATTCCCCTCCGAATCGGCGCATTCGTGGAGTTCTTCCACAGTGAGCTCGCCGAATTCTGTTACTGTGCCGTCTGCGAGCACGACCTCGCAGGACTCGATATAGGCGTCGGTTTTTCCATATTTGAGCGAGTGCGCTCCGGTACTGTTGTTGCCGATGGCACCTCCTAAAGCGCTCTTGTCGCCCCACGCCGGGTCGGGTGCGAATTTGAGGTCGTGCGGGGCGAGCGCTTCGTCGATGTCGCCGAGGTAGATACCCGGCTGGGCGGTGGCCGTCCGAGCTTCGAGGTCCACGTCGAGCAGACCGTCCATGTTCCGTGTGAAATCGAGGACGACGGCCTCGTTGACGGCCTGCCCGGCGAGGCTCGTCCCGCCGCCGCGCGGGAGTACCGGAATCCCTTCGGTAGAACAGTATTCGACCACCCTTTCGACGTCGGCGGTCGATTCCGGGAAGACGACGCCGATGGGCGTCATCTCGTAGGCGCTCGCGTCCGTCGCGTAGAGATCCCGCGAATACTCGTCGAAGCGAACGTCGCCCGCGACGCGTTCTTCGAGGTCCGCGAGGAGGTCCGGGCGGGCGACCGCGCCGCCGCGATGGTCGTAGTTCGCGTCGTCCGCGGGGTCGTCGGCCGGCAGCGTCTCGAAGTCGGATGTCACGATGGCGCACGGTTCGTCGTGGGGGAATAAACACCCGTCGGACGAATGGGTTGCCCCCGTGGCCTCAGAACACGCCGGGGAAGAGCACGTAGCTGAACAGTAGCGCGAGCAGCCCCGAGAAGGCCGCGTAGTACGCCAGCGGGATGAGTTCGAGGCGGATGACGCGGCCCTCCTCGCCGACGAGACCGACGACCGCGAGCGCGGCGACGACGTTGTGGACGGCGATGAGGTTGCCGATCGCGCCACCGACGGCCTGTGCGCCGAGCATCAGCGTTCTCGGCGTGCCGATTTCGGTGGCGACACCGTACTGGAAAGTGCCGAAGAGGATGTCGCTGACGGTGTTCGACCCGGCGAGGAACGCGCCGAACGCTCCCACGAGCGGCGCGAAGAACGGATAGACGCCGCCGGCGACGTTCGCCGTGGTATCCGAAAGTACGATGAGCATGCTGTCGGCACCCGTTGCGGCTCCCGACTGGAGCATTATCTGGACCGTGGCGACGGCGAACAGCAGCGCGACCACGGGCGGGGCGATCTTCTCGACCGTCTCGCGCCACGCCGCCCGCACCTCGCCGCCGTTCATGCGATGGAGCGGAATCGTCAACAGCGAGACGAACACGAACGCCGCACCGGGGAGATAGAGTACTTGGAGGTCGTTCGTCAGGCCCGTCCCGAGGATGTCCGACCAGACGAGGACGGCCGTGCTCTGGAGAAACGCCGCCAGCGGGTCGACGACGCGCGTGGCGACGAGCACCACGACGAGCAGCAGGTACGGCGTCCACGCCTTCCAGAGACTCATCGACGCGTGCCCGCCGTCGGCCGCGACGGTTCCGTCGCTCTCGACCGATTCACCGGGTTCGATGTCGCCCACCCAGTGGTCAGGCCACGCCGCCGGGTTCTCGAACTCCCACTGTTCGTCCGGGCGGAGATAGCCGAGTTTGAGCACGCCCACCGTGAGCGCCAGCCCGACCAGCGCGCCGAGCAGGCCGGGAAACACCGGGCCGAGAAAGGCGGCGGTGAGCCAGTATGGCACCGCGAACGCCGCCCACGCGAACAGACAGAGCGGAGCCACTTCGAGCGCCGGCCGAATCGAGCGTTCCGGGCCGAAAAAGCGCGTCATCATCGCCACGCCGATGAACGGCACCGCGATGCCGACGATGACGTGATAGGTCGCCGCCCACGTCCCGATTTCGGCGACCCAGCCCGCGATGGAAAACGGCGTCTCCGCGAGCACTGTCGAGCGGATCGCCTCGCTCGAAGCGAACGTGTCTTCCAGTCCGATGATGAGCGGCGTACCGACCGCGCCGAAGGTGATCGCCATGAGGTTGCCCGTCAGCGCGACGACGACGGCCGCGAGCGGGGGGAAGCCGAGTCCCACCAGGAGGGGACCGACGACCGCCGCCGGCGTTCCGAAGCCGGCTGCGCCCTCGACGAACGACCCCATCAGGAAGACCAACAGCACCACCTGCACCCGGCGGTCCTCGCTGATGGCGGCGAACCCCTGGCTGATGGCGCCGAACGCGCCGGTCTCCTTCAGCGTGTAGAGCAGGAGGATGGCCCCGAAGACGATCCAGAGGATCTGGGTCGCGGTGATGAACCCGTTGATGGTCGCGGCGGCCGCCCAGCGGAGGTCCATCCCCCAGCCGACGATACCGGCGACGAGCGCGACCAGCCACGCGACCGGCATCGCGCGCGTCGCCGGCCAGAACAGTCCGACCATCAACACGGCGATGGCGACCAGCGGCGAGAGCGCGATGAGTATCTCGACGAGGCTAGCCATCGACACTCACCACCGAGCGAACAGCAGTCGATTCGTCCTCGATCGCCCGCGAGTCAAGCGTCCCCGATAGCATGTTCATGTGTGACACTCACAGTGCGGAACCCGGCTTCATAAATATCGGTATTGATGGAGAAACATAATTGAAGATAATGATATTATCGATGGTCTCGGTGGTGAGAACGCGGGTGGCTCCGCGAAAGGCCGATATACCCCTCCACCGAACTCCGGACGATGAGTGAGTCCCTCACGGCGTTCGAGTCCTCGCTCGCCGGACTGGACGTCGCAACGACGCGAACCGATCCCGACGGGTTCGACGATGCGCTCGCCGAGGCGCTCCACGAACCAGCCGTCGGCGTTCCGCTGGGATTCGACGGCGTTTCGCTCGACGACGCGGAGGTAGTGCTCGACCCGACCCCGGCACAGCTCGGATCGGCGACGACGGGCGTCACCCCCACTCGGATGGGCATCGCCTCCTACGGAACCCTCGCGGTCGAATCGGATGAGGCGGGGAGCGAGCCGGTAAGTCTCTATCCCGACCGCCACGTCGCCGTCCTGCGCGAGGCGGACCTTCGTCCGGGGATGGACGAGGCGTTCGGCTGGCTCGAAGACGAATTCGCCGCCGGACGGAGTAGTTATGTGTTCGCCACCGGTGCGAGCGCGACCGCCGACATGGGCGAGATGGTCGAGGGTGTCCACGGTCCGGCTGAAGTGCACGTCATCGTGCTCGAACAATGAGCGCGGAGACCAGACGGGAGAAGGCCCAACACATCCGCCACCTGCTCGACACCGAAGGCGAGAACGTTCGGGCGAACGCGGGTCACTTCAACGAGAGTCGGTACGACGCCATCGACGAGTTCGACGAGTACGAGGAGCTCCGAACCGAGGTTCGGGCAATCAAGGAGGATGCTATCGAGCGACTGCCCGAACTCGTCGAACAGGTGCGAGAGAGCGTCGAAGCCAACGGTGGGACGGTCTATCTCGCCGAGGACGCCACCGACGCCAATCGGTACATCGAGGAGGTCGCCGACGACGCGGAGACGCTCGTGAAGTCGAAGTCGATGACCACCGAGGAGATCGACGTCAACGATGCCCTCGAGAAGTCAGGAGTGGACGTCTACGAGACCGACCTCGGCGAGTTCGTGTTGCAGGTGGCCGACGAGACGCCATCGCACATCGTCGGCCCGTCGATCCACAAATCCCGCGAGGGGATCGCCGAACTGTTCAACGACCAGTTCGATCCCGACGAACCCTTAGAGAGCGCCGAGGAACTCACCGAGTTCGCCCGCGACTACCTCGGCGAGCGGATTCGAGATGCGGACGTCGGCATGACGGGTGCGAACTTCGTCGTCGCCGACAGTGGCACGATTACGCTCGTCACGAACGAGGGCAACGCCCGAAAATCGGCCGTGACGCCCGACACGCACGTCGCCGTGGCGGGTGTCGAGAAGCTGATTCCCACGCTCTCTGATCTCCAGCCGTTCGTCGAACTCATCGCGCGCTCGGCGACCGGCCAGCCCATCACCCAGTACGTCACGATGCTTTCCCCTCCTGTGGAGACACCCACGGTCGATTTCGAGAGTCCCGACACGCCGATTTCCGAATCGGATGGCGACCGCGAGTTCCATCTCGTCCTGCTGGACAACGGCCGGACAGCGATGCGAGACGACGACCAGTTGCGAGAGACGCTCTACTGCATCCGGTGTGGGGCCTGTGCGAACTCGTGTGCGAACTTCCAGCACGTCGGCGGCCACGCCTTCGGCGGCGAGACCTATTCGGGTGGTATCGCCACGGGTTGGGAAGCCGGCGTCCACGGACAGCAGAGTGCAGAAGAGTTCAACGACCTCTGTACGGGCTGTTCGCGCTGTGTCAACAACTGTCCGGTGAAGATCGACATCCCATGGATCAACGAGGTGGTCAGGGACCGCATCAACCACGACGAGTCCACGGAGTTCGATTTCCTCGTCGAGGGACTGACCCCCGACGAGGAACCGGGCGGGATGAACATGCAAAAGCGGCTGTTCGGCAACTACGCGACCCTCGCCGAATGGGGGAGCGCAACCGCGCCACTGTCGAATTGGGTTGCGAGGAGCCGACCCGCACGGGCGCTCATGGAACGATTTCTGGGTGTCGACCGCCGGCGCGTGCTCCCGAAATTCGAGAGTGAAACCCTTCGAAAGTGGTTCGATTCCCGTGGCGGGTCGCGCGTGTCACCGGCCGACGCCGACCGCGAGGCGGTGCTCTATCCCGACGCCTACACGAATCACGTGCAGGTCGAGCGCGGGAAGGCCGCCGTCAGGGTGCTCGAAGCGCTCGGGGTCACGGTCGAGATTCCCGCCGTCGCCGCCAGCGGGCGCGCGCCGCTCTCACAGGGGATGCTTTCGACGGCGGAACGCCACGCCCACGACGTCTACGCCGACCTCGCCGAGCACATCGACGCCGACCGGGATATCGTCGTCATCGAACCCTCCGATCTCGCGATGTTCGCCGGCGAGTACGAGAAGTTCCTGCCCGAACGGTCGGCCGAGCGCCTCGACAGCAGTAGCTACGAGATCATGGAGTACGTCTACGGACTGCTCGAAAACGGGGCCGACAGTAACGAACTGCGGGCGGGCGACGGGGAGCGAGTGGCCTATCACAGCCACTGCCAGCAGCGGACCCTCGGTCTCGAAGCCCACACGGTGGCCGTCCTCGAAGACCGTGGCTACGACGTGCTCACCTCCGAGGTCGAGTGCTGCGGGATGGCGGGCTCCTTTGGCTACAAGCGCGAATACTACGAGTTGAGCATGGACGTGGGAAGCGAACTCGAAGCCCAGTTCCGGACCGACGAGGCGCGCAATCGCACGGTTGTAGCGAGCGGCACGTCGTGTCTCGAACAGCTCGATTCGCTGCTGGAGCGGCCGAGCCGACATCCGGTGCAACTGTTGGACGCCCGAGTGTAGCTATCGGAAGTCGATCGGGTGATTTTTCGACGGGTCAAAAATCGTTGGCCAACTCCCGCGTTCGCTCGCGTCCGGTCGTGGCCTCGCGCATCTCCTGAATCCCGGCCCTGTTCAGGTCGACCATCAGCCCCTCGTCGGTGTGCGTCTTGTCGATGATCCGCATCGATTCGAGCGTGGTCGCTACTGCCGTGACGTCGTCGGTACTCGAACTTCCCAGCCGTGTGAGAATCGTACTGTGACCGACTGGCCCGTTCTCGTCGACGAGCGTGGCGATGATGCCCTTTGCGTACTCCGCGGATGCGCGCGAGTGTTCTTCCGCTCTCCAAATCTCGTGACGGATGACTGCGCCGTCGAGCAGGTCGGCGTACGTCTCGTCGTTTGTTCCCGTTTCGGCACACACGGAATCGGTGGGTTCGTCCGCTCCGTCAGTTTCCTGAGAGGGCGTGTCGGCTCCCGGTGTGTCCCGGCTGGCGTCGCGTTGGCGCTCGGTCCGTGTCGTATCCGCACCGTCATCGCTCCCCAAATCGGTCGCCACACCGTCCGTGTGAGTCAATGCACGGGTGAACTGGGTTGCCATGTCGCTCAGGTCTCTGGCACGGTCGAGTTCGGCTTCGAGTTCGGCGATCCGTTCGTTTTTCCGTTCGAGTTTCCCTTCGAGACGTGCGAGGCGGTCTTCGCGCTCGCGCGTGCGCTCCGATATCCCCTGGAGGTCGTCGAGCAGTCCGTCGCCGATGCTCTTGAGGTCGGGCCGTTCGACGCCGCCGAGACCCGGCGTTGCGCCGGCGTCGAAGGTCTCCTTGCGGCGAACCTGCACCCGTCGGCGGGAGCCATCCCAATCGGTGACGAGAATCGCCTCGCCGTCGTCGAGGCTCTGTACTGCCGTGGCCGCATCCCCGTCGAGCACGCGCCGCACGACCGAGGTGTCGTTGTCCCACGTCAGCCGGTGCCAGCAGAGCCAGTCACACTGGGTGATGACGTCCTTTTTGACGTTCGCCGGCCGCTGGGAGATGCCACAGAACCCGAGGCCGCGCTTGCGGCCGCGTTTGGCCACGCGGATGAGCATCTCCCCCGCGCTGTCGAGACCGCCGGATTCGGGGATGAACTCGTGGACCTCCTCGACCAGTAGCAAAAAGGGCCGACGCGCCTCCTGTTCGCGGGTGAACAGCGCCTCGACGGTCGCCCGGACGAGGTCGTGGCCCTCCTCGTCGAGACAGGCGGACACGTCGAGGATCACCGGCACACCCCCCTCAAGCGCGAGTTCGGCGAGTTTGTCGGCGTGTTCGGTGCCGATTTGGACGTCACACTCTTCGCCCGCACCCGCATGGAGGACTTCGTACTGTTCTTTGAGTCCGTAGTACTCGCCGTCGGTATCGACGATGAGAAGTGGATGGCCGTCCGCCAGCAACTCCTCGGCGATGACGCTCGCGGTGTTCGATTTCCCGCCGCCGCTCTTGCCGGTCACGAACCCGCGTCCGGTCAGTAGTTCGACGGTCGGAATGGAGACGATACCGTCGGCGTCGAGCGTGACCGTCCGTTGGTCCTCACGCGACATCGGTCAGCCCTCTAACTCGTAGCCGGCCGAACCTGCCGGGTCGCGTTTCGTGCGGTGTCCAGAGACCCATGAGTTACTCCTCACTGCACCCGGCGCCCACAAAAACCCCGCGTGAGAAATCGTCGTTTCGACGATCGAAATCGCCGTTGAAGCGGCTGAGTCAGCATCCACGACCAGTGTTCGATTCCGAGCAATAACCGCCGACGTTTCCCCACCCCACTTTCTTCACTCGCGGAGAGTCCGGTGGTTTGAGACAAACGAAACTATTATCCCAATACGATGTATTTATCCATTGATGATAGATCGGCGGAAGTATTTAGCGGTGGTTGGTGCTGCAACAAGCCTCGGTCTGGCCGGCTGTAGCGGCGAGTCGGGCGGCAACAACAGCAGCGGCGGAAACGGTAGCGCTGGCGGAACGAGCGGTAGCGACGATGCCAACGCCACCGACGGCAAGACTAGCGAAAGCACGGGTACTGTAGCGACGGAAAGTGCGACCGGAGCTACAACAATGGAAACTGACGGTTCGATGAAAACGACAACTGCTGGAGGAACAGAGATGAGTGAAGCAGAAACACTCACACCCTCTGGCGGTGGTGGAGCAGGCAACACCAACGTCACGAATAGCGAACTCGTTGTTGATGAAGGACAGTACGGAACAGATATTTACATGACTGGTCTAGTCGAGAATACCGGAAATAGTGTTCTTCGACTTCCCGAAGCAAGGGTGTCCTTCTATGATAGCGAAGATTCGATTCTCAGCAGCACGACAACGAGTATTGCATTCCTCAAGTCGGGAACACAGTGGGAAGTCCACGAACTATACTTCGACGAAGACAAACCAGAACGTGGCGAGATCGAGATCACGAGTGCCGATACGTTCCAGACCGAACTCGGGATCCCGGATTCGCTCAAGGTGGCGGAGGAGAACTTGAATACTGGAGAGGAGCCAACGCTCTCAATTCGTATCGAAAATACGTCGAACAGTGCAGTTTCGCCCTCGGTGTTCTGCGTTTTCTACGATGACGATGGCATTGCGTTGGGTGACGGGCTCGACAGTCTCGATCAACTCCCAGCGGGCGAATCGTGGCAAACTTCGCTCGAATATCTTGCGTACAGTACGCAGGACGCGACTCGCATCTCGGATTACGACCTCTATGCGAACACACTATAGGAGATACGGCAAAAACACACCGGGCAGCATAACGGACGAGGTGTGAGATTAGCGGCAATTAGCAATTTCGGCGTGTCTCACGAACTGTATTAGCAATTGGATGTGACAATTCCATCACCAATACTTCGTGGAGGATCCAGCGTCACGGCGGTGTCTCTCGCGTCTTCGCGTTTCGAATCCATCAGAGGCCTGAAAATCTACGAAGTAGTGCTCGGGATGAACTTGGAACTAGGGTTCAAGTGCCCGCGTTTGGACGAGAAAAACGGACGATGGCCAAGAAGGCCACCTGTGCGGTCATTCGACTGCGCAAGTGCCGCGAAGAAAACGGACTCCCCGGGACCGATTCGGAGAACGGCGAGTGTCTCGAACTCCACGGTGGCCGATCGGAGACGATCGAAGGATTCCCTAGCCGGGTTCGGATCAGTAGGGTAGATACCATCGTAACCCTTATACTGACCGAATATTTAGTCAAAGGTGGAGCCAATCACTACTCGGCTCCGCTATCGGGGGACTACCGCCCATCCACTGCGTGGCATCACTCGCACCGGATCGAACTGGTTAACAGCCTTCCCCCGTCGGCCCATTCTCTTGTAGCCGTCCCGAAGATACCACGATCGATAGATAGCAGTTGCTCTGCCATGTTTCAGTCGAACGAGACCGCGACCGATGCTGTCGAGTTGATCGATAATGGTCGTGAATTACTCTCCGTGTAGTTACTCGGATTCGGGTTCGTCTCGAGCGGCGGCGTTGGTGAGTCCCGTCGCGATGGTCTCGATCATCATGTCGCGGACCACCGGGTAGAGGTCCGCACCGATTTCGTCCTCGTGGAAGGCGAGAACGGCGACCGAGTCGATGGTGGCGGCGAGAACCTCCGGGTCGCCCTCCCGAATCATCCCGGCCTTCTGCCACTCCCTGATGTAGGGCATGACGTAGCCGAGTTCGCGCGTGCGCTGTTCGATGAACTCCTCGTCGGAATACAGATGGAGCAACTGCTCCACTTCGTTACCGGCGAGCAGTCGTTCGATTATCGGGTTCGTCTCCAGTTCCTCGAAGACGATGTGGAGGTACTCGACGATCGCCCGTTCGGGGTCGGAGTGCTCTTCGAGCGGTGTGACGGCGCGCTCGTAGAACTGCTTGCCCTCGCGTTCGAGGATTTCGAGGTAGAGCTCCTCCTTCGAGTCGAAGAACTGGTAGAACGTGCTCGGTGCGATGTTCACGGGGTCGGTGAGATCGGTCATCGTCGTCTTCTGCAGCCCGTAGCGCGCGAAGAGTTTCCGGCCCTCGTCGAGCAGTTCCTGTCGAATGTATCGTCGTTTTTCGTCGCTGAATCCTTTCATGATGCTGGTTGATCGGGTGTCGTGTTCGAGTTGGTCTCGAAGACCGGGCGGTTCGTCCGGGTCACTGGATGTCCATTCGGGTGAAACGAAATTGGCTCACGGCCACCAACACGACGGCGACGGCGAGCAGGATGGCCCCACCGGCGATGTCGTAGGTCCCCTCGACAAGGATTTCGTTCGGGTCGATGTACGCCATCGGGGCGAGGTTGCCGAGCCACTCGACGTCCGTCGAGACGACGAGCGACTGGAGCATGAACAGCGCGAACAGCACGCCGAGCGCCGCGTTCTGGGCGGTGTCCTTGTCGGCGAGATACACCGACAGCACGAGTCCGATGGCCCCACAGCAAAACAGGTAGGGAATCGACAGTCCGTGCAACACCGCGAGGTCGGTGAGCGACACCGATTCGCCGACCATCGCCGCGCCGAGATAGACCACGCTCGGCACGACGAGGTTGGCGACGACGATGGGCACCAGTAGTGAGAGAAACTTCTCGAAGAGCACGCTGGTCCGCGAGACAGGTGCGGCGAGCAGCGTGTCCATCTCGTTGGTCTCGATATCGCCCGCGATCGAGCCGGCCGCGCTGTAGGCGAGATAGATGCCGAAAAACAGCAGCCAGAAGAGGGTGTAGAACTCGCTGGCCAGTAACCCTTCGATGCTGCCGAGGCTCTCGAAGCCGAAAGCCTCGACGAATACTGGAGGGAGTTCCTCGCTGAGCGATTCGAACTCGCCACCGGCGACGATCTGTGGGCCGAGCGCGAGGAAAGCGATCGCCATCACCGAGAACGCGGCGCTGATACCGAACGCGCCCCGCACGCGGTCGTTGCCCTCGTAGCGGAGCACTTCGAGCGCCATCAGATGTCCATCCCCCTGAAGCGCAACTGGCTCGCGAGCACCAACACGAGGGCGGCCGCGAGCAGAATCCCCGCGCCCGCGATGTCGTAGCTCCCGTCGACGAGGATTTCCGTCGGGTCGAAGTAGTTCATCGGGGTCAACACGCCGAGGTCCTCGTAGTCCGTGCCGACGAACACCGTCTCGACGAGGAAGGCGACGACGAGCACGCCGATGGCCCCACGCTGGGCGAGGCTCTCGCTCCCGAGAAACACCGAGAAGGCGAGCCCGACGGCCGCACAGAAGAGGAGATACGGCACGGCGAGTGCGTGGAGCGCGACGAGATTCGCAACGCTAATCGGCTCGTTGATGACGCCCGCAGCGACGTAGATCACCGCCGGAGTGATAGCGTTGACCGCGAGGATCGGTACGAGCAACGAAAAGAACTCCTCGACGATGATCGTGCCCCGCGAGACGGGCGCGGCGAGCAGCGTGTCCATCCGCCCGGTCTCGATATCGCCGGCGACCATCGAAGCCGCGTTGTACGCGAGGTAGAGGCCGAGCACGAGCAGCCAGCCGATCTGGTAGAGTTCGACCGCGAGGATACCCGCGAGCGAATCCATCGCCTCCAATCCAAGTCCCTCGGTGAGCTGTTCGGGGTAGGCACTGAGGAGGCTCGTGATGTCGAAATCCGCCAGCGAGGGAGCCAGCGCGACGAACATCGCGCCGTAAAAGCCCGCCGCGGCCGCGATGGTGACACCGAGCACGAGGCGGCGCTCACCTTCGTACCGTGCGACCTCAAACATCGACGAGTCTCCCGGATTCGGGTTCCTCGTCGGGTTCGACCTCGCCGTAAAAGCGCATGAACACGTCTTCAAGCGGGGCGTCCGAGATATCGAGGTCGAGCACGTCGTACTTGACGAGGTGTTCGAGCAGTTCGTTGTAATCGCCCGTGAAGGTGAAACTCACGCTCGTGTCCTCGCGGTCGCTTGAGAAGGCGTCATCGTCGTCGGAGCGGTCGCCACCGCCGGACCGCTCCGCGGCCCGGCGAGAATCGCGCTCGCTTCGTTCGCGCTCACCCCCATCGGCTGCGGCCTGCCGTGACGGCTGCTCGTCGCCGGTGATGGAGAGGTCGTGTGCGCCCTCGATGGCGAACTCGCCTGCTTCGACAGGACCGGCGATACGCACCGAGACGCGCTTGCCACCCCGATCGAGCAGCGTCTCGACGTCTTCGAGTTCGACGAGGTGGCCGTTCCGAATGACGCCCACCCGGTCGCAGATCTTCTGGACCTCGCTCAGGATATGCGAGGAGAAAAAGAACGTCTTCCCCTTGGCCTGTTCGTCGCGGATGAACTCGTAAAACCGCTCCTGCATCAGCGGGTCCAGCCCCGAGGTCGGCTCGTCCATGATGACCAGATCGGGGTCATGCATGAACGCGAGGACGATGGCGAGTTTGCGCTTGTTTCCCGTCGAATACTCGCCGATCGCCCGCTCCATCGGCGGGTCGAACAGTTCGAGCAGCTCCTCGCTGCGCGTATCACCTTTGAGCGAGGCCTGATAGCGCAGAAATCGCTCGCCAGTGACGCTCTCGTCGAAGCCCATCTCGGCGGGGATGTATCCCAGATGGCGTTTGGCCTCGATCATCGCGTCCCGGTCGGTGACGTCGTAACCCAACACCGTGGCACTCCCGCTCGTCGGGGACTGAAAGCCCATCAGCGTGCGGATGGTGGTCGACTTGCCCGCACCGTTCGGTCCCAAATATCCGAAGACCTCGCCCTCGCGCACCGCAAAAGAGAGGTTCTCGTTGGCGCGGACCTCGCCGTAGTGTTTGGTCAGCCCGTCCGTTTCTATTGCAGCCATGGCTTGTCGCTACCGTCCCTACGATTCATGAGTATATGAATTTTCGTCCGTTTTATTTTTGGAAACATTGAATACGAGTCATTGTCTATTGCCATGTGACGATGCGTGCCGCTCGGGACCGACTCGGTGTCCCTGCCGGTTCGCCGCGCCACCAGATCATGAATGGAAGACAGATTACGACTATCGCGCTCGTAGCACTGCTTGCCGTTCCGGCGGCTGTTACCGGCTTCTCGACCGGACCGGTCGCCCAGCAGGCCGGCCCGGTGGCCAACAACTCGACTACTACTGCAAACGACTCGGCCGCTCCGGCTGCCACGACCGACGAATCGACCGCCCCGAGCACTCAGACGGCATCGCCTGATGCCGACTTCGAAGTGGTCGATGTCGATGCTGACCTCCAAGTCGGAGAACAAGGGACCGTTGCGGTGACGATCGAAAACCAAGGTGAAGACGCCGCGGACGTCGTTGTCAACCTCCAATCCCGGAGCAGTTCTCTTGTTTTCGGTGAGTCGGCGACCGCGAGCCAGTTCGTCGGTGAGTGGGACGAGGGCGAAAACAGGACCATCGAACTCGATGCGACCGTTCCCTCAGGTGGAGAAGCGCGCAGCTATCCGGTAGAGGCCACCGTCTCGTACGTGAACGACGATGACGACCAGAGCCAGTCCGCACCGCTCACGTTCGGCGTCACGGCAGGCGAAGGCGACGAGGATTTCGCGATCGTCTCGACTTCGTCGGATGTAGCGGTCGGTGATACCGGCAACCTCTCGGTCGTGCTCGAAAACCAAGGCGGAGACATCGAGGACGCCGTGATCAACCTTCAGACACTCAGCGGAACCGTCACCTTCGGTGGGCTGGCAAACACGAGCGAGTTCGTCGGCGACTGGGAGGCCGGCGAACAGCGAACCATCGAAACCGACATCAGCGCCGCATCGAGCGCCAGAGAACGCAGCTACCCGGTGCAGGCGACGGTCGCCCACGAAGACGACGGACGAGAGACGCAGGCCGGCCCGTATCTCTTCGGCGTCACACCCGCGGGCGAGCAGGCGTTCACGCTCGATGGCGTCGATAGCTCACTCGCCGTCGGCGAGGAAGGGACGGTCTCAGGAACCATCACCAACGACGGTCCCAAGAACGCGACCGACGCGACGCTGGTGTTCGCCGCGAACGCGACCGGTGACCTCGTGCCGCGCCAGTCCGAAGTCGTGCTGGAGGACATCAGTCCCGACGGATCGGTCGATTTCGAATACCCGTTCGTCGTCAACGGCTCCGCCGAACCCGGCGAGCGCCAACTCCCGTTCGTGGTGCAGTATCGGAACGCCGCGGGCGAGACGGTTCGAAGCGAGCGACTCACCACACAAGTGATAATCGACGACCGCGCCGACGAGTTCGCACTCGAAAACGTCGCGTCGAACGTGCAGGTCGGCGACACGGGGACCATCGACCTCACGCTCCGCAATACGGGGTCCGACAGGGAAGACGCCTCGGTGACGCTCGAATCGTCGAATGCGCAGGTATTGTTCGGCAACAGCACGTCCGCGACCCGCTACGTGGGTGAGTGGGAAGCGAACGAGACGAAGACGGTCTCGTTCGGGACGACCGCGACGCCCGACGCCTCGGTGGAAGCCTACGCGCTCACCGCACAGGTAAGCTATCTGGACGACGGTCAGCCGGTCAGCTCTCAGCAACTATCGATGGGTATCAGTCCCCGTGACGAACAGGCCTTCGCCATCAACACGACCGACACCACGCTCCGCATCGATCGCGATGGGAGCCTCAACGGGACGGTCACGAACGCCGGGCCACTGCCCGTGAGCAACGCGACGATTCGACTCAGTAATCGCTCCGGAATCACGAGCGAGCGTGCAGCCTACCCCGTCGGGAATTTGGACGTCGGCGAGAACGAGACTTTCAGCTTCCCGGTATCGGTGCAGGGTGGAGCCACCGGACCACAGCAAGTCGAGTACTCGGTTGCCTACACGGGCCCGACGGACAACAGACGAACCGACACCGGCTTCATGAGCCAGGTGGACGTCGCGCCACGACGGCCACTGCTCACCACGACGATCGAAGACCCGAACGTCACCGTCCAGCAGTCCGAAGTGATGAACGTCACGGTCACGAATCAGGGCAGCGAGACGCTGCGGAACGTCCAAGCGGTCCCCAACGGGAGCGGGTCGCTGGCGGTCTCACCAACCAGTCTGTTCGTCGGGCAGCTCGAACCCGGCGAAACGGTGACGCGACAGCTCGAAATCGACGCCGACGACGTCGAGGTCCCGAGTCGGATACCGCTCATCATCGACTTCCAGTACGAGACGAACAGTAATGAGATGCGACAGACGCAAGCGCCGCCGGTCGGTATCGCAGTGGTCGCCGCCGAATCGGGTCTCGTCACCGGGCCGGTCGTGGTTGGCGCAGTGCTCCTCATCGTCGTCCTCGGCGGACTGATCTGGTATCTCCGATAGCGCTCGCAGCGAGCGCGGTATCCTGTTTTTGAACCCACCACTCAGGCACTCGCTACCGGCGAAACAGTTAATATGAACTGATGACGTACGTTCGTTTGGGTGCTATGTGTGTACGTGCCACATGGATCGGTCGAAAAAGAACAGTCGGTTATCCCGGAGAGTGATCGAGAGGGAACGAACCGTGTCGGCTCGGTCGAACACCATCTCTGTGGCGTCGGGAGCCTGCTTTTGGCCGTCGGGTTCGCCGTGTTGTTCTACCCGCTTCTCGTGGCGCTCGCCCTGCCGCTCGAAGCGCTCGCCACGACGGCACTCGTCTCGGCGGTCGTCCTCGTCTGGTCGGTCGGCTGGGTCGGGTTCGAACTCCTCTGGGAGTGGCGTGCCGGTCGGTGGTCGCGATAATCGCCGCCCCTTGACCGGAGGCGAACCGTCTATTCGGCGAGGAGATGTGAGTCGACGAACCCTGCTATCGCCGCGCGGGTCTGGGCCGTGAGGTCCTCGGTCGTCGTCGCACGCCGAAGCATCGCCCCGTTGATGCTCGACACGAGCAGTTCCGTGGTCGTCTCGACATCGACCGCCCGGAACGTTCCGTCGTCGACACCGGCTGCGAGGACGGTTTCGAGCGTCTCGTAGATGAGATGGTCGGCGCGGGCGAACTGCTCGGAGTAGGCCGTATCCGAGAGCGCCCGCGAGCGCAACTCGAACAGTGCGACCTGTGACTCGCGTTGCTCGTCGTCTGGCGACGCCGGCAGGAACTCGTCGATAAGCGTCCACAGCTGCTCGTCGGGGCTGTCTTCCGTGTCGATGGTGTCCTCGATAGTGAACTCGTCGAGCATATATTCTAGAAAGGCGATGAGGATCTCGTCTTTCGTGTCGTAGTGGTAGTACAGCAGCGATTTGCTCTTCGGGAACTCGTCGGCGATCGCCTGAATCGTGAGATCGGCGTAACCGTGCTCGCAGAGCGCGCGATAGGTCGCTTCCATGATCTCCGACTGCGTACCGGGTTGGTCGGTCGTGTCCGCGTCCATGCAGACTAACTATTCAGTCAACGATCAAAAGGCTGTCGCCCTCGCCTCACCACTCGTCGATGTACTGGGTGAACCAGACGTCCAGTAGCCCGACGAGCACCGCCGCGAAGCCGGTTTCGCTGCTCCAGACCGCGGCTTCGCGACGAACTCCCGGCAGTTCCTCACCACCGAGAACACTTATCAGGACCGTATCGGCGTCGACGACGAGGACGCGACCGCTACGCTCGTCGTCGGGCGCACCGGTGACTGCACTGACCGTCACCTCACCATCGTCGAAGCGTTCCCGTACGCTGTCGCTCGCGGTCAGGACGGTCACGTCGACGCCGCGCTCGCTGGCGGCGACGAGCGCGTCGGCGATCGGTTCGTCGAGGGCCGTGACCTCTCTCGGTCCGAAGACGATTCGACTGTTGGCCTCGGTGACGAGCTTCACGACCCGGTTGTCGATCGTCTCGCGGCCCTGCACCGTCCAGATGTCCTCTTGGGATTCGCTTTCGTCGGCGAACTCCTCGCGTGCCGATTCGAGGTAGTCGAACGCACGCTCTTCTTCCCTGTCGAGGCGCTCTCTGAGTCGCGTTCGCGCCTCGTCGAGTTCGACCGCGCGGTACTGTATCGGGTTCGACTGCTGGATGTCGAGCAGGCCGCGCTCGGCGAGGTCCTCGGCAGCCCCGTAGATCTGCGACCGCGGGACCTCGGTCATCCGGTCGACGTCACGGACGACCCCGGTATCGAGCCGTTGGAGCGCGATGAACACTTGGGCCTCGTAGCTCGACAATCCCAACCGCTTGAGTGCCGCGACCGCCTCGTCGTGATCGGTCATGCGAACCGCCCCCAGACCACGACCACCGACGGCGTAACGAGGATGGCCGCGATGTACGCGAAGAAGATGCTCAGCGCGAGCACCAGCCCGAACTGGCCGAGAATCGGCGTGATGGCGAGGGCGAGGACGCCGATACCTGTCGTGGTGGTAAGCATACTGCCGGTGAGCGCGCCGCCGGTTCCCCGAACAGTCTCTTCGAGCGCGGGGAATATCTTCTCGTCGGACTCGTGGTACTCGTCGGCGAAGCGGTGGACGAAGTGCGCCGAGTAGTCGATGCCGAGACCGATGGCGATCGAGAGGATCGTCGCCGTGAGCGCATTGAGCGGAATGCCGAAGAGGCGCATCGACCCCGCAAGGAGCGCGACCGAGACGACGATCGGCGCGAGATTGACGAGTCCGAGCGAGGGCCGACCCTCGATGACGTAGTAGACGAGCACGAGGAAGATGGCCGTCACGACGAGGGCCGTGACGAGGCTCCGAATCGCCGAGGAGAAGATGGTCCCCGAGACGGCTTCGAGCACGATGGTCTGGCCGGTGGCGGTCGCCGTGAACTCGTAGCGGTTGGCGAGCGTCCGTGCGTCGCTTTCGATTTCGTCGTTCGAGGCGTCGCTTTCGGTCGAATAGACGACTTGGGTACTATGGTAGTCCTCGGTGATGTACTGGAGCGCCTGCGTGCGATACGGCGAGTCGAGCAGCGCGTCGTAGATGGTCCCCAGATCATCGTCGGGCACGCCGTCGTCGTCGACGTCGTTGCGCGCGACCAACTGGGCGAACTCGGGCGATTGTGCCGCGTAGTCGTCGATCACGGTGATGATGCTCTCGGTATCGGCCATCCGGTCGCTCGCGACGAACGCGTCCGGCGGGTTCCGGTTGGCGCGCTGGATGGATTCCAGGGCGTAATCGTCGCGCAACGGTCCCTCGGCGTAGACCGTCACCGAACTGCCCTGGGTGGTGCTGAAGCGCTCTTCGAGGAAGTTCGTCGTATCGGTCACGGTGTAGGTGCCGGGCGCGAACGGTTCGGGGAGGTTCTCGACGTACCCCGGCACCTCCTCCGGCGGCAGGAAGTCGTCCTGCGAGAAGGAGGTGTCGACGCCGGTCGCGTAGACGCCCGAAACCGCCGTCAAAACGACCGTCAGCACGAGCAGCGCGTACGGCGCGCGTTTGGCCGCGCCGACGCCGACCATCAGCGCCCGTCCCAGCACCGAGCCTTCCGCCCCCAGTGGGCTGAGGCCGAACTCCGGGACGTCGTATTTCACGCGGAGTTCGTCGGCCCAGACCTTCGCCGCCGGCAGGAAGATCCCGAAGATCAGGAACGTGAAGACGATGCCGATGGCGGCGACGAGTCCGAACGATCGGATCGGGGCGAGGTCGCTGATGAGGTTCGCACCGAAGCCCACCACAGTCGTACCGGTAACGATGAAGAAGGCCACCAGGAGTTGGTCGGTCGCGGTCCGCATCGACTGGCTGATACCGATGCCCTGGACGCGCTCTTCGCGGTAGCGGTTGATCGCGTGGATGCCGAAGTCGATACCCACCGCGAGCAGCAATGGGGGCACGGCGATGAGCATCTGGGAGAAGGGCAGTCCCGCGAGTCCGGTGAACCCGAACGTCCAGACGACGGTCATCACGAGCGCGAACACACCCAAGAGGAGATCGATTGGGTCGCGGTAGGCGAAGACCAGAAAGCCGAGGATCAACAGCGACGCCGCCGGCACGACGATGAGCAGCGAATCGAAGATGACACTCGAGAGTTCGTCGGAGGTAATGCCGCTGCCGAACACCTGGATGTCGCTATCGACCGTCCCGACGATCTCCTGTGCGCGGATCTGGATGTCCGTGAGCGGACTCGTTCCACCCGTCCCCGCCGACGACGAGGAGACCCCACCGAGCACGTCGTGCTGGACGGTCCCGATCGTGGCCGAGGCCGACGCCGACTCGCGATTGAAGTCGTTGCTCACGAGTCCTGTGAAGCCGGGGCCCGCGGCGGCCGTCTGAATCGCGTTTTCGATTTCGCCCGTCGTCGCGCCTTCGAGCGCGCGGATCTGGCCATCGACGCTCGTCGCGTTCGGGTCGATGGTCTGGGCGACGATCCCGGCGGCGCTCGACGAGGAGACCACCCGTTGACTCTCGTGGTCTTCGAGGCGCTGTTGGGCTTCGAGCATCGCCAACAGTTCGTCCTTGGCGAGCACGTTCGACCCCGACTGGATGAGCTGTGTGCTGCCGTTACCCGCCTCGAAGGCGGGCGAGAACTCCTGGTCGATGTCGTCGAGAGCGGCCTGTGCGGGGCTTTCCTCGGTGAACTGGCTCGTCCCGGCGTCCGTCGAGATGTTCGTGAGTCCGACCGCGAACACCGCCGTGACGAGGAGGAACGCGATGATCACCGTCCGCGGCCGTTCGGTGATCCACTCGTCGATCCAGTCGATGTAGCGTTGGTACTCGACCATCGATTACC
Source organism: Halococcus sediminicola (assembly GCF_000755245.1). Classification (NCBI taxonomy): domain Archaea; kingdom Methanobacteriati; phylum Methanobacteriota; class Halobacteria; order Halobacteriales; family Halococcaceae; genus Halococcus; species Halococcus sediminicola. The sequence goes on from NZ_BBMP01000011.1 coordinate 84,694, forward strand.
GTCTCGACCAGACCCAGCCGACGCCGAACAACACGAGCAACGCGCCGAGACCCCACATCACCGACAGCGACGAGAGGATGCCGCCGTCGTCGCTCGCGACGAGTTCGACCGGCACCTCGTAGGTGTCGGAGAGCTTCGATTCGCCACCCGAATCGTACTGGAAGTCGACCGAGAGCGGGTACTCGCCGGCGCTCGCGTCGCCGCCCGAACTCACGTCGAAGGCGATCTGCTGGGTTTCACCGGGGTTCAGTTCGGCGATGTACGCCTCGTCGCTCGAAAGCGATAGCGGGTCGTCGACGAACGCCTTCGCGTTGACGTTGCTGACTGTACTGTCGCGGTTGTTCGTCACGTTGAGCGTCACCGTGCCCGACGCGCCGACGTCGAGACTCGAATTCGCCCGCTCGACGAGGAACTCGTCGCGCTGTGGTTCGACCCCGACCTGCGTATCGAGGGTGCCGCTCCGGCGTGTGTCGCCGTTCTGGTTGTCGTACTCGACGATGAAGGAGAACTGCTGTTGGCCGGGTTCAGCTCCATCAGTGACCTCGACTGGCAGCGAGAAGTTCGCCGCCTCGCCGGCCGGCAGACTGCCGATGGCGACTTCGGTCGTCTGTGGCTGGATGTTCTGGCTCTCGGAGACGAGCGTCACGACCGCGTTCCGTGTGTCCTGCGGCCCCTGATTCGTAATCGTGCCCGTGACGTTGCCCTCGTCGCCGACGGCCAGCGTACTGTTGGTATTCGAGAGTGTGAACGTCTGTTCTGGCTGTGGCGTGATGCCGAGCGTGAACGAGTCGGACTGGCCCACGTCGCCGTTGCTGTCCTTGTACGAGATCGATGTCTGGAGCGGGTAGCTCTGGGTCTCGGACTGGTTGCTCGCGGTCGCGTTGAACGTTACTGTCCGCTCGGCCCCGGCGGGCCACTCGCCGACGAACTGCGTGGCGTTCGCCGCCCGACCGAACAGGATGTCGCCCGTCAGCGACTGGAGCGACACTGTGGCCTCCGAGACGTTCTCGCCACGGTTTTCGAGCGTCACGCTCACCGGTCCCTCGTCGCCGACCTGCACTTCGGAAGACGAGGAGACCACCGCGAAGTCGTCCTGTCCCTCGTCGGGTTCGACACCGAAGGAGAACGGTCCCGACTGCGCTTGATCGCCGTCGGCATCGTCGTAGGTGAGCGACGCCTGCATCGGGTAGTTCCCGCCTGTGGTGCTGTCGGCGGCGGTCACGTCGAACTCGAAGGTCCGCTGTTCGCCCGTATCCCAGTCGGCGACGAACTGACTGGCGTTGGCCGACTCACCGAACAGGATGCTGCCGGAAAGCGACTGGAAGCTGACTGTGGTATCGGTGACGTTCTCGCCGGTGTTGTTCATCGTGACCGAAAGCGTCCCCTGCTCGCCGGCCTCGACATCGGCCTCGACGTCGGTGATCTCGAAGTCGTCGCTCTCGGCGTCGATATCGACCTGTGCGTTGAGCGGCTTGCTCTGGAGGGGGTTCCCGTCCGAATCGTAATATTGCACGACGAACTGGACCTGCCGTTCGCCGGGTTCGGCAGTACCGTTGACGAGTACGGGCAGTTCGAACGACTCGGATTCGTCCGCGTCGAGGTCGCCGAGCACGTACTGAGACTGGCGCGGGACGACGTCCCGGCTGCCGTTGGGCGAGACGGCGAGCACCGCGTCGGCGGCCGCTTCGGGACCCTCGTTCGAGATCGTTCCCGAGATCGTTCCCTTCTCGCCGACCGCAAGGTCACTATCGACGCCGCCGAGGGTGAACCCCTGTTCTGACTCGAGCGTGACGCCGAACGTCAGCGGCGCGGATTGAGATTGGTTGCCGTCGTCATCGTCGTACGAGACCGTCGCCTGAATCGGATATTCGGCCGTGTCCGCACTCGGCGACGCGCGCATCGTCACCTCGACGGTGCGGCTCTCGCCCTCGTCCCAGTCACCGACGAACCGGCTCGTCTCCGGCGACTGGCCGAAGGTCAGATCGCCCGACTGCGACTGGAAGCTCACGACCGCGTCGGTCGCGTCCTCGCCGGTGTTCTCGATGGTCACCGAGACGTTTCCCGTGCCGCCGACCACCACGTCCGAGGAGACCGACGTGATCTCGAACTCGGCGTCCGACGACGCTCCGGAATCACCGGCCGCTGCGCCTGCACCGCCCGCTCCCGCCACACCAGCGCCACTCGATCCACTGGGGGCCGCGCCTGCTCCGCTCGGTGCGCCGGAAGGTGCTGCACCCGCTCCGGCCGGAGCAGCGCCCGCACCGCTGGCCCCGCTGGGTGCACCACCCGAAGGCGCTGCACCTGCCGACGGCGCTGCACCGGATGCGCCTGCGGATCTACCGGACGTTGCTCCGCTCACTGCCGCACCGGATGTGCCGCCGGGCGACTGGCTAGCCCCGGCCGGCGAACCACTTGCCGCCGCCCCGCCGGCGGCCGCGCTCGACGGTGCGGCTTCAGTTGGTGGACTTCCGCCAGCCGCCGCGCTCGGTGCTCCGGTCGAGGGAGCGCTCGCTCCCTCAGCCGCTCCGCTGCTCTGTGGCGGCGCATCCGCCTCGCCACCGCTCGGCGGCGCTTCGCTAGCTCCACTCGTGTCGCCGGGTGGCGCACTTCCGCTCTCCGGCGCTTCGCCTTCGGTCGATGATGGCGTCTCCGATGAAGTCGTCTCCTCCGTCGACGTTTGCTCTTCGCCCGACCCGTTCGAGTCAGTCACTTCGTCCGACTCATCCGGCTCATCCGAGCCGTTCGTTTCGCTTCGTTCTCCGTCCGAAGTCCCCGTTTCACTCGACGTGTCCGTCTCAGTCGGGGTATCGGTTGCCGTCTCGGTCGTGGTCTCGGCCTCAGTTTCAGTCGAGGTCGGGGTCTGCGTGGTACTCGTTTCAGTCGGTTCCGTCGTTCCATCGGTGATCGATTCCGTCGTGGTTGCATCGTCGGAAGGTGTCCCATCGGCGTTCTGTGCCGACAAACCCTCATCGTCGTCGGCCTCGGCGTTCGCGGCCGCCACGCCATCCGTGGTCTCCGATGACTCGGCGATCGAAGTCGCGCTCGACGCATCCGACACCGTCGTTTCGTCGGTGGTGTCGTTCCTCGCATTCGAGAAGGAATCACCGGTGAGCACGCCAGCGACGCTTCCCTGCACGGTGAGCAACACGACGAGGACGGCTGCGACTGCGGCACGATTCATCGGAATTGGCCCCGCACCGAGTCAACAGGCGATTCGCTTCCCACCGACGGACGACGAACGAGATGGTCGTCCCCCGTTGTCTGTATTTCTCTACTAACGGAGCTCATGCTACGATTACCGACTGGAGTGACTATACAGTTTCCGATGGACGATGGTTGGTCTCGACTCGTCTCATGTTCTCGAAAAGGCATTGCTCGCGCCTCCAGACCCGGCGTGACTTGCTCACGCGAGAACTGTGCCGGGGTCGTGATCGCCATATCCCCCCTCAGAACCGGCCGTGTTTCGTCTCCACCCATATAGACTGAACAATCAGTTAAGGATAAATGGCTTTCGTATCCACGTTCAACCGAGATCGATAGCAGGCATCTACTTCGTCGGTCCCGTGTCTACTGCACTCAGGACACGCTCCGATGGATGAATTTCTGACGAGTACGATTTGACAGCTAGTTCCGTTTCAGCCCCGCTCTGGACACTAAACTGAGTCGAGAATGCCCGGGGTGGGCTCCGAACCCACGATCTCCGCATGTCCCAGGTCCGAGGCGACAGCCTCGGGGGAGCGCACTCGGTGAAACCCTATGAGTGCGGCGCTATGTCCAGCTAAGCCACCCGGGCTATCCATCGATATTCGACTCGCGTTCATTAACGTTCCTATCTCGCTCCGGCAGTCTTTTGTTGGTCGATAGCACAGTCGCCGTATGGACGTTCCCGGCATCGTCCGCGAGCGCCTCGCCGACGAGCGACGGATGACCAGCGTGAACGTCGGCGGCGACGACCGGGTCTACGTCACGCCACCGAAGACGCTCGTCTATCGCGCCGCGGGACTGTTTAGCAGCGAATCGATCGAGGAGTTTCCCCACGACGTCGGCCGCTTCGACGTCTCGGCCGACCGCCGCGAGGCGACGTTCGCCTTCGAGTACGAACACGGCGTCGAGGCGTTCTCGGCCCCGCGCGAGCGCATCGACACCGTCCTCCCGCCGGTGCTCGCCGGCGTGCTCCGAACCACCGGACTCATCGACGAGGACGAACGCATCGAGGAGAGCTACCGCTTCGGCGAGCGGACGCTCGTCGTCACCGATAGACGATTGCTGACCTCCGTCGGCGAGGCCGTCTGGGACCGCGAACACGACAGCTACGACTACGAGCGGGTCACCGACCTGCGCTTCGAAGAGGACCTCCGCATCGACGTCGACGGCCGAGCGCGATATATCGAACTCACCGGAGAGGGTCGGCGCGAAGCCTACGAGACGCTCGAAGACGCGCTCTGTGCATACCACGGCGTCGCCAGCATCGACCAGCTACCGGATCGGACACCCGAACGAACGACCGACACCGCTCCCGTCGAGTCCGAATCCCGGACCGTCGCTACCGACCCCGCCGGTGATAGTTCGGCCAACGAAACAACCGACCGCGACGCCGCCGGTGACACCGCGCCCACCACCGCGGAAACCCCATCTCAGACCCGTTCTCCGCCCGACGAATCACCCGAACCGCTGATTCCCGAAGCGAGCGAATCGGACCACACGGAGGGCGAACCCACCCACAGCGACGAAGGAGAGAGAACCGACGAGAGGCGGCTGGCCGACGAGGTCGATGTGTTGAGCGAGCGCGTCGAGCGCCAGACCGAGTTGCTCGAACGGCAGACCGAACTGCTCGAACGGTTGGTCGAGGAGGCCAGCACGCAGCGAGTCAGCGACGACCGATAACCTTCCTGATACACGAGGAGCCGAAGGGGCCGAGTTCGCCGGCGTCGAGTTCGACGAAATGACCGGTCGTGAGCGCTGCACCGCAGCGCCGACAGGTGAACTCGCCCTCCCGCGTGACGACGTCGCGCTCGAAACGGACGAACCCTCCCGACCGAACCCGAACCCGTCCGTCTTCGCGTTCGATGATACCGCGCTTTTCGGCCGTATCGAGGATACTGCGGGTGGTGTGCGGATTATTCGTGACGGCTTCGAGTCGATTCACCGCTTCGGCGAGGGGGAGTTCGTCGTCATCGAGGGTCGCGAGGAGGCTCACGCCGAGTTCGACCACGTCGCTCACGGATAGACTGAATCGTCGGTGCGTAAACGTCGTGCGAAACGGACCGAAACCGGCTTCTCGCCCGCCCCGCGAGTCGGCGTGTGTCGCGCGCTCGTCGGCGTCTCGTCGGGGTCGTGGCCGTCGTAAGTGTGGTGGCGCTCGCCGCGCTCACGCTCTCGCCGGCCGCGCTGCTCGGCTGGGTCGGCGACCTCCGTTCGCACCCGCTCGCGTTCGCGCTGGTTGTCGCGGGGCTGTACCTCGGCCGCCCGCTCGTCGCGTGGCCGATGAGCCTCTGTTCGGCCGTGGTCGGCTACGGCTACGGGTTCTGGGGTCTGCCACTCGCGCTCGCCGGCGTGCTCGTCACCTGCCTTCCACCGTACGTGCTCGGACGGTACGCCGGCGACGCGAGCGCTTTCGGACGCATCGGCCACGCCGGCGAGCGGTTTTTCGCCCGCGTCGGCGGCGCTCGTGGCGTGGCTGCCGCCCGCCTCGCCCCGCTGCCCGCCGACCCCGTTTCGGCCGGCGCAGGGCTGTCTGGGGTGGGTCCTCGGGAGTATCTCCTGGGAACGCTCGTCGGCGAGGTGCCGTGGACGGTCGCGGCGGTGCTCGCGGGGAGTTCGCTCTCGACGCTCGCCGTCGCGGGATTGAGTGGGGCCGGCGTCGAACTCGCGCTCGCGGCGGGTGCGCTCGCCGTCCTCGCGCTCGCCGGGCCGGCCTACGAGTACCTCCGCGAGCGGCGCGCTCACCAGAACGTGTCGGAGCAGTCGTAGACGACGCCGTGGCGCGGGCAGACGTACTTGCAGTGGCGGCGCTGCATGCCGGTGTCACACTTCGGGCAGGGCCGACCCTGCTCTGGCGCGTCCATACCGTGCATTCGACGGCGCGCAGGTGAACCTTTGCCCGCGCGACGAAATTGGGTCGGAGTCCGGCCAACGTTCATCCGCGCGTCGGCTCTCTCACCACTATGAGCAACCTCTCCACGAACGGGTCGTTCGCCCCGGCGGTCGTGACGGCCGTCTTCGCGGGTGTTGCGGGCGTCTTCGGGTCGTACGCGCTCGCCGGCTACACGCCGTCGTTCGTTCTCGCGCCGATCACGGCGTTTCTCACGCGAACCCTGCCGGCGGCGCTGCTGACGTTCGCCAAGGGACCGCTCACCCAGCTCGGTGAAGGGGTCGGCATCGAGCATCTCGGCCAGCAGTTGAACCTGCTGCTCGCGTTCGTGCTCGGCAGCGGACTGTTCGCCTGTCTCGCGCTCGCGGCGCTCGCCACCGGGCGACGACTCGCCAATCCCGCCGTTTCGGTGGCCTTCACTGGAATTCTCGTCTGGCTCGCGGCCACAGTGGTGACGGGCGCTGTGGTGCCGGCGCTCGGGACCGGCGTCGCCAGCGCCGCCGTGGTCGCTATTGCGGTGCTCGCCTCGATGGGGCGCGTCGGCGGCGGAGCGGTCTCGGACGGGCGGCGCTCGGTGCTGGGCAGCGTCGCCGGCGCGCTCGGTGTCGGCGTGCTCGGTTACACACTCGGCAGCGGTGAGGGGTCGGCGGCCGGTGCTCCCGGCGACTCGGCGGCGAGTGCGGACGGGGCGGACGGCGGTGCGAACGCGACCGGCGACTCGGGGAATGCGAGCAGTGGAAACGAAGCGAACAACGCCGGACCGTCGGCCGGTCGGTTGCTCTCGAAGGCCGAATCGAAATCGCTCTCGGTTTCGGGTCTCGAAGGATTGGTGAGCGGCGACGACTTCTACGAGGTCGATACCGCGAACGTCAATCCCGACGTGAACGCCGCCGACTGGTCGCTGTCGATGACGGGTGCGGTCGCAAACGAGCAGACTTTCGACTACGACCGGCTCACGTCGATGGGTAGTGAATTGCGGTTCATGACGCTACGGTGTGTCAGCGACCGGCTCAACGGGAACAAGATGGACAACGCGCTCTGGGAGGGCGTGCCGATGGCACGAGTGCTCGACGGGATGAACCTACAGGGCAAGTTCGTCATGGCCCGCTCGGTCGACGGCTACTACGAGGAATTCCCGGTCGAGGCACTCAGGACGGGCTTCCTGGCCTACGGTAAGGACGGCGAGACCCTGCCGCGCCAGCACGGCTACCCGGTCAGGCTGTTGGTGCCGGGCCACTGGGGCGAAATCAACGTCAAGTGGCTCGACGAACTCGAAATCCTCGACCGTCCGGCGAAGGGTTTCTGGGAAAAACGCGGCTGGAAGGGGACCGGTCCCGCTAACACGGTCGCCAAACTCCACGCGACGAACAAGCAGGACGGCAAGGTAACCGTCGCCGGCCACGCGAACGCCGGGGTTCGGGGCATCCAGAAGGTGGAGGTCTCGACGGACGGTGGCTCCTCGTGGAACGAGGCGCGGCTTTCGGAGGTACTCGAACCGAACCTCGGGGGCGACGTCTGGCGACAGTGGGCGTACAGCTACGAGCCTCCAGAGGGTAAACACGAGGTCGTCGTCCGCGCGACGGACGGGGAAGGTACGCTCCAGCCGAAGAAAAAGAGCGGACCGTCGCCGAGCGGTGCGAGCGGTTGGGTCTCGAAGACGGTCAAATAACGCTTCGCGTTACGGCGTGATTCTCGGATTCAGCACTCCGACCAGCCACAGGACTCGCAGGTCTTGCAGCCCTCGGAGTAGTACAGCGTGAACGCCCCACAGGAGGGACATTCGGGACTCTCGCCGTTGTCGATGAGCGCCTGCGCGTCGCTCTTGCCGGCCGACTCGTGTTCGGTCGCTACGCCGCCGTCGGCTTCCGGTTCACCCTCCTCGTCGGCGATCTCGGCGAGGTTGCGCTGTTGGGGGTAGGTCTTCTCGATCTCGCCGTCGAGATATCGGCGCATCGCGGTGCCGATGGCGTCCGGGATGGACTGGATCTGCTCGCCCTTGTCCCACGCGACCTTCGGACTACGGGTGCCGTCGAGTTCGTCGACGATCTCCTCGGGATCGACGCCCGAGCGCAGCGCCGTCGAGATGACTTTGGCGAGCGCCTCGGTGAAGGAGTTCGTAAACCCGCCCGAGTGACCGATGTTGGCGAACAACTCGAACGGTCTGCCCCGCTCGTCTTCGTTGATGTTGACATAGAGTTTTCCATACCCCGTGTCGATGCGTTGGGTCATCCCGTGGAGTACGTCCGGCCGGGGCTGCTTTGCGGCGTAGGTCGGCTGCTCGCCCGCGAGGTCGGTGTCGAGCGCCGCACGGACGTCCTCGTGGTCGAGAAAGTCGGCAAGCCCACCGAAGGTCTCCTCGATCTGTTCGGCGATGACCGCCGCGGCCTCCTCGTCGTCGGCGAACTCGGCGTTGTCCGCGCGGGTCGTCAGAACCTGCTTCGAGCGCGTGCCGTCCCGATAGACGGTGACGCCCTTGCCACCGTTGTCGTAGATGTAGCGATAGACCTCGTCCATATCCGCCTTCGTGGCGCTGTTCGGGAAGTTACAGGTCTTCGAGATGGCGCTGTCGACACCGGCCTGACAGGCCACCTGCACGCCAGCGTGTTCGATCCCCGAAAGGTCCGAGGTGACGACGAACAGTTCGCCGATGGCCGCCGGAACGGTCGAAAGTCCCTCGACGCCGTCGAACTCGTTACTACTCATCTGGTCTTGGGCCTCGCGTTTCACCTCGTCGACGTCGATGTCGTTGGCCTCCAAGACCCTGAGGAAGTAGTCGTCGAACTCGACGAGCATCTCGTCGCCCTGCACGTCGTCGGAGACGTTCTTGTAGTAGGCGACATTATAAATGGGTTCACACCCTCCTGTGGTGTTGCCGACCATCGAGGTCGTCCCCGTGGGTGCGATGGTCGTCGTGTTGTGATTGCGAACCGGGTAACCATCTGCCCAGTCGTCGGCCGATTCGCCGGTTTGGGCCTCGAACCACTCGCGGTATGCGGTGGGGTTCGCGTACTTCGAATCTTCCCAATCCTCGAAACTGCCCCGGACCTCGGCGAGTTCGTGGGAGGCGTGCTTTGAGCCATGATTGATGTGGGTCATCAACTGGCGCGCCATCTCGTTGCCTTCCTCGGAGCCGTAGCGCACACCGAGTTGGATGTAGAGTTGGGCGAGCCCCATGACGCCCAGTCCGATCTTGCGCATTTCCCTCACTTTCTGCTCGATCTTCTCGACCGGGAAGTCGGACATCGTGACGACGTTTTCGAGGAATCGTGTCCCGAGTTCGATGCGGCGGTTGAACGCTTCGTGGTCGATGGCCTCGTCCAGGTACGCGTCCATCGCCGCCGCCTGACTGTCGTACTCGTCGACGTGCTCGTCCGACCAGACCCGCCAGTCCGGCGCGTCGCTCGCGGCAAGCGTCGAGAGGTTGATGTGGCCGAGATTGCAGGCTTCGTACTCTTCGAGGGGTTGCTCGCCACAGGGGTTCGTCGCCAGGATCTCGTGATCGGGATGTTCCTCGACGTCGAAGGAGTGTTCCTTGTTCACCCGTTCGAGATAGATGACACCGGGTTCGCCGTTCTGGTAGGCTCCGTCGACGATGTGCTCCCAGAGCGCGGCGGCCGGGATCGACAGTTCTTCACCGACCTCGACGTGTTCGCCGAGACCGTAACAGTCGTAGAGTTCCTTCGTTTCGGCCGTGGCGATGTGCGGTTCCTCAGTACGGGGATTGGTGAAGGTGAACTCCTCGCCGTTTTCGAGCGCCTCCATGAAGGCGTCGGTGACGCCCACAGAGATGTTGAAGTTCGAGAGGTGGCCCTCGACGGCGTTGCGGAGGTGTTCCGGCACTCTCCCCTCGTCGTCGATGAGTTCGCGGGCCTCTTCGAGCGCGTCGACGAACTGGGTATGCGTGAAGTCGTCGGGGTCGTTCAGTCGCAGCGAGTGTGCCAGCGAGACGTCCTTGTTCTTCGCGTGGATGAACTGGATGACGTCGGGATGGGAGACGCGCATGACGCCCATCTGTGCGCCGCGGCGCGCGCCGCCCTGCGCGATGGTCTCGCACATCTGGTCGTAGGTGCGCATGAACGTGATGGGACCGGAGGCGATCCCGCCCGTGGATCCCACGGCGTCGCCGTACGGCCGGAGCTTCCAGAACGCGTAGCCCATCCCGCCACCCGATTGAAAGACCTGGGCGGCCTCCTTGGCCGTCTCGTGGATGTCGTCGATGTCGTCGGCCGGCGAGTCGACGAAACACGCCGAGAGCTGCTGGAGTTCGTCGCCCGCGTTCATCAGCGTCGGCGAGTTCGGCACGAACGAGAGGTTCTCCATCGAGTCCTGGAACCGCTCGGCGGTCGCCTCGACGTGGTCGCGGACCCCATCGGGAAGTTCGGGCACCACGGTCTCGTAGGCGAACTTGTTGACGTTGTAGCGGGTGAGGGAGGTCTCCGCAGCCGCGTCCGCGGTCGTCCCCTTCCCGAACACCTCGCTCGCGAGGTCGTCGCGGCGCGGGTGGTCGGGTTTCAGCTGGTCGGGTGTCACGGTAACGTCGACGTCCTGCCGGTCGGCCTCGAAGACCGCCTCGGCGAGCGCGACGTTTTTCGCCACGCGGTCGAAGAGGTCCTCCTGGGTCTCGACGAGTTCGCCATCCGAATCCTTCCGGAGATAGCGCGCCGGCAGGATGTTCTCGTAGGCGTTCGCAGTCAGGCGTTCTTCCAAGGTGTCGCCGTCGGTGCGCTTCACGGGCAAAACGACCTCGTCGGCCGATCGGTCCGCGCGGCTCATCGACCGTCCCCTCCGGCAGCGTGCGGGCGCTGACGGGCAAAACTCCCCTTTCGGTGTGGTGTAAAATCGGTCATTCGGTGACGGACTCCCTGTTCTCCGCCGACCTAAATAAATTATCCGCCTTGGGTTTACTTTTTACAAGTGAGGTTGAGTACGCTGTTGGCACTACTCGACGATCTCTGAATGTCCATCGATTCGTAGTCCCCGGAGGGTCATAAGCGTACCCAGTGCGGAGTGGAAGTGATAGCGGTACGAGAAATGCGTAGAGGGAAGACGGGTTCCACTCGAAGCGCGAAGGGGTCGCTTCGCCGTGAGTCCGTTATCGCCGCCGGCCGCTCCAGACCAGGACGCCGCCGACGAGGGCGAACACGATGCCGAGTGCGAGCGCGCCGATATGCCACGGCTGGAACCAGACCGGCAGCGACACCACGTAGGAGAGTCCGGCGTGGGCCTGCCCGAGCAGCGGGAACGTGTTCTCGCTCACGCCGGGCGCGTCGCCGGTGCCGTTCATCCGCGGCAGGCGGTCGTCGTCGAGCAGTTCGTTGTACGGCAGCCGTTCGGCGTCGTACGGCCAAATACCGGTGTCGACGCTCCAGACGGTCTCGCCCTCCGGCGTGACCTCGACGACACGGTTGTTGCGGCTGTCGGTGATGAGCGTGTTGCCGTTGGGCAGGCGATCAGCGTCGCGCGGCCAGTCGAAGCCGACACCGTTAGCGGAATTGACGCCCCACGCGACCTCCCAACTGCCGTTTCGCTCGTGGAGTTCGACCACGCGGTCGTTCTCGCTGTCGGCGACGAGGATCGCCCCCGGACCCAAGTACTGGGGATTGTGCTGGTGGTCCATCAACTCGGGGTCGCCACAACGCACGTCGCCCGCGCTGTCGTTGCTGTAGTCGGCGAGTCCGTTGTTTGCCTTGCAGTTCTCGTCGTTTCCTCGCTCGGTGTCCTCGTTGATGACGTCGACGACGCCCTGCCCGCGCTCGATGATCAGGAGTTGGTTGGCGTTGCGGACCGAGACCATGAATCGTCCGTCGCCGATCGGGTCGACGTCGTTGATGTGGAGCCAGTCGGTCTGGGTCGGGTCCGGCGGCGCGTCGTAGAACGCGCTCGCGTTCCACTCCCAGGTGACCGTGCCGTTCGGCGCGACGGTGAACACGCGTTCTGCGTCCATGTCGGTCATCACGATCTCGCCGGAGGGAAGCAGGTTCGCGTCGTGGACCTCACTGTTGAGTTTCGTCTGGACGGGAAACGACCACTCGTTGATGATGCGCGGTTCCGGCTTGGGGTCGATGAGTCGGTAGCCCGTCCGCGAACAAGGTGCTTCGTACTCCCCACAGGACTGCTGACCTTCGGCGATGAACCCCGCGAGCACCGTGCCGTTGTCGAGTTTCGTCACGTCGAAGTAATCGACGTTCTCGCCACGTTCGACCCAGTCCACGTCGCCGTTCGCGCCGAACTGGGCGACCGCCCCTTCCGACTGCATCCCGACGATGGTGGCCCCTCGGGTGGAGTCGTCGTCGCTCCCACTGGTGCTGGGGGCGGTCGCCGCGCTCACCGCGAGCGAACCGACGACGATGACGACCGCGAGTATCAAAAGCCACGCACCGAGACGCTTGCGAGAGGGCGAACGCATGAGTTGTCCCGAGTGCGTGGCTGACCGGGTTAACCCTACTGATTCGCGTTCGCCACCGTCCTGCTCTCGCGCTCGACCGCGGTCAGGAAGTTCCGAACCACATCGTGACCCACCCCGGTGAGCACGCTCTCGGGGTGGAACTGCACGCACTCGATCGGATGCTCGCGGTGACGAACCCCCATCACGAGACCGTCCTCGGTGCGCGCGCTCACCTCGAAGCAATCCGGGACGTCGGTGGCGATCAGCGAGTGATAGCGCCCGGCCCGAAAGCCCTGTGCTAGCCCCGCAAACACGCCACAACCGTCGTGGTCGATGGCGAACGCCTTGCCGTGCACGGCTTCCGGTGCGCGACCGACCGCCCCACCGTAGGCATAGATGGCCGCTTCAAGCCCGAGGCAGACACCGAGCGTCGGCACGTCGGGACTCACCTCCCGAAGGACATCCAGTGTGACGCCCACGTCGCGGTCGTTTTCTGGATGGCCGGGACCGGGACTGACCACGATACCATCCGGGTCGGCGGCGCGCACGTCCGCAAGCGGGACCGTGTTGCGGACGACCTCGGTGTTCGCGTGTTCGCTCACGTACTCGACGAGGTTGTAGGTGAACGAATCGAAGTTGTCGACGAACAGGACGTGCGGGCGATCGTCGGGGTCGGTCGGTAGGGCGGTCATCGGGATGGCTCCGCCACCGTGGGCCGTTCGATGCGGTCGAGCGCGGTGAGCACGCCCTCGATCTTCTGTTCGGTCTCCGCGTACTCGCTTTCGGGGTCGGAATCGGCGACGATGCCCGCGCCCGCCCGCACCGTGATGCGGTCTTCCGTCCCCGTGTGCTCAACCAGCGCCGTCCGAATCGTGATGGCGACGTCGGCGTCGCCGTCCCACGAGAAGTAGCCGACGCCGCCGCCGTACAGGCCCCTGGGTGTGGCTTCGAGCGCGTCGATGATCTCCATCGCGCGGACCTTCGGCGCGCCCGAGAGCGTCCCCATCGGGAAGGCCGCACGCACCGCGTCGAACGCATCCACGTCGTCGGCCAGTTCCCCCGTGACCGTGGACTCGATATGCTGGACGTGAGAGTATTTGAGGACGGTCATGAACTCCGCGACCTGCACCGAACCGGGCCGACTCACCCGACGGGTGTCGTTGCGCGCCAAATCGACGAGCATCGTGTGCTCGGCGCGCTCCTTCTCGTCGGCGAGCAGTTCGCCCGCGAGCCGGCGGTCCTCGACGGGACTCGTTCCCCGAGAACAGGTTCCTGCAAGGGGATTCGAGACGACTTCGTCCCCACGAACGGAGACCAGCGTCTCGGGACTCGCCCCCACCACCGAACGGTCGCCGTATTCGAGCAGGTACATGTACGGCGAGGGGTTGATGTCGCGCAGGGCGGCGTACAGCCCGCGCGGGTCGATCTCACCGACGAGTTCGCGGGCGCGCGAGAGCACCACCTGATAGCTATCCCCGTCGAGGACGTGCTCTTTGGCCCGACGGACGGATTCTTCGTAGGCTTCGCGCGAGCCGGCAGTCCCATCACGGCGCTCGAACCCACCTGTTTCGACTGCGGCGTCCGAAATCGCCTCGCGGACGCGCGCGACCTCGGCTTCCATCGCGTCGTAGATGGCGTGTGGGTCGTCCTCGGGCCTGACGAGCGGCGTGAACACGAGCGAGACCTCATCGGATGCGTGGTCGAACACCACGGTCTTGGTGGTCAGCACGAACTGCGCATCGGGCACCGGCGAGTCGGGGCGGGCGAGACCCACCTCGTCGAGATGGAGGTCGTAGACCGAATCGTAGGCGAGATAGCCGACGAGACCGCCGTCGAGCTGCTGGCGGTCAGTATCAGAAAAATTCACGCGGTCGGCGTCGGGCAGCGCGCCGCGAAGTCGGTCGAGGACGTCGCCCGTGTCGCTGTCGAACGCGTCCCGATACCGCTCGGTGAAGCACTCGACGTTCGTTTCGTCCGGGCCAACGGTGACGAGCGCCGCCGGATCGTAGCCCACGAACGAGTAGCGCGCGTGGCCGTCTTCCTCGTTCGGTGCGAACGCCCCATCGGGGTCGCTGGAGGCGACCTTCTCGGCGCTTTCGAGGAGGAAGGTGTGGTTCGCACCGTCGGCGAGCGTCGCGTACGCCGCCAGCGGGTCGACGTCCGTATCGAGCGCGGCGACCGTGCGGACGACCGCCGGACGAGTCCGGTCACTGGCGAGTTCGACGAAGCGCTCGCGGCCGGGGTTCAGGGTCGGTTCCATCAGGCACTCACCGGCTCCCCGCGGGCGCGCTCGACGAACCGCCGGAGCTTCGCGTGGTCTTTCTCGCCCGCACTCCGCTCCGTCCCGCTCGACACGTCCACGCCGAAGGGTCCGACCGCCTCGACCGCGTTGGCGACGTTTGCGGGCGTGAGACCACCCGCGAGCAGAACGGGGATGTCGAGGTCGGCGACGACCTCCCGTGCGCGCGACCAGTCGTGTGTCTCGCCGGTGCCGCCAGCACCCTGCTCGTCGGTCGAGTCGAGCACGAGCGCGTCCGCGGCGGTAGCGTATTTTTCGAGATTTCCGTCGGCCGCATCGACGGCCGCAATCACCGGGATGGCGATGCGTTCAGCGAGTGCATCGATTTCGTCCGAGGAGCAGCCGTGGACCTGGATCGCATCGGACCCGACTCGCTCGACGAGTTCCGTACCCGCTTCCGGCGTCTCCGGCATCGTGACGAGCACGCTCGTGACAGTCTCGGGAACGCGTTCGACGAGCGCAGCGGCGCGGGCGGGCGCGAGTTCCCGCGGCGTCTCGATTGGCACGCCCGAGACGAATCCCACCAGGTCCGTGCCGGCGTCGATGGCCGCATCGAGGTCGCGCTCGCTGGTCAGCCCGCAGAGTTTCGTTCGGGTCATCGGCCCTCACCCGCGACCGCCTCGGCCGTGCGCAGCGCGGCGAGTTTCTCGCCGGCGCGGCCGGTATCGATGGCCTCGCGAGCGTGCTCGACACCCTCCCGAATACTGTCGGCGACGCCGGCGACGTAGACCGCTGCGCCGGCGTTTGCAAGTACGATGTCCCGTTTCGCCCCCGTGATGTCGCCCGTGACGATCCCTCGGAGGTCGGCAGCGTTCTCGGTGGGCGTGCCACCCGCGACCGCCGCGACCGGGGCCGTGTCGAAACCCAGCGCGTCGGGCGTAAGCGTGTACTCCTCGATTTCACCACGACTGACCTCGGCGACGCGCGTCTCGCCGTGGATACAGATCTCGTCCATACCCGACCCATGCACCACGAGCGCGCGGTCGACCCCGAGCTGGGCGAGCGCGCGGGCGAGCACGGGCACCAGATCGGGGTCGTAGACGCCGACGACCTGGGCATCGGCCCCCGCCGGATTCGTCAGCGGGCCGAGCACGTTGAAGATCGTCCGCACGCCGAGTTCCTTGCGCGGGCCGATGACCGCCTTCATCGCGGGATGGAACACCGGCGCATGCATGAAGCCGATTCCCCGCTCTTCGATGGCATGCTCGACAGCCGCCGGCTCGGCGTCCGCATCGATGCCAAGTGCTTCGAGCACGTCGGTACTCCCCGATGACGAGGAAACGGAGTAGTTGCCGTGCTTTGCAACTCGCACTCCGGATCCGGCGGCGACGACCGCGCTCGCCGTCGAGACGTTGATCGTATCGTAGTCGTCGCCGCCCGTTCCGCAGGTGTCGACCAGCGGCCGACAGTCCGGCTCGATGGTGCGCGCGGCCGCGCGCATGCCCTGGGCGAAGCCGGCGATTTCGGTCTCGGTCTCACCTTTCGTCCGCAGCGCCGCCAGCAGCGCGCCCATCTGTGCTTCGGTCGCTCCCTCGAAGATCTCCGTGGCCGCCGTGCGCGCGGCCGCAAGCGAGAGATCCTCGCCGTCGGCCACTCGTGAGATGTACTCTTGCATGTGCGGATGTACTGATTCGCGTTGTAATGCACAAATACGTACATCGACTTAAACCTACCGTCAGCGGCCGTCCATCCCGTCCGTTCCGAAACGTTCAATTGTACCCGCGGCACACTCGAAGACACAGGCAGGGTTCGTGGTCTAGGCTGGTTATGACACCTCCTTGACATGGAGGAGGCCGGCGGTTCAAATCCGCCCGAACCCACTCACCCACCTCTTGCTGCGCTCGTTCACTCCCTACGGTCGCTCGCTCGCTGGCAAAATCTGGACCAAAGGCCTCCTCGTTCCCGTTGATCACTCGTCGGCCCGCTCGCTCCCGCTGGTCGTTCACGGTTCTATCGTTCACGCCGTACTCAATCGGCGCGATCGGTTCGCTGGCCGTCCGAAACCGCCGCGTCCTCGGCGGTCGCCACGCCGTTGACGAGTTCGTGAATCCCGACGACAAGCGCCGGCACGACGATCATGAAGATGTGTTCTTCGATAGGAATACCCAAGAGATCGACGCCGGTGCGCAGTCGGATCTCGAAGACGCCCACATGGAGGGTGTACCAGTCCCAAACGTACGCGATCGGGTAGAGCGCCACGACTGTTCGGGCGGCCCGTTTGAGTGACCCGGTGTAGGTGAGCAGCGCGAGCGCGGCCGACCCGAAGACGACCTCGGTCACGAGGTACGTGTACGGGCCGAACACCCCGATGTCCGGCAACATCTCCGTGGGTAGGCGCGCGAGCGACAAGTATCCACGGTCGGTTTCGGGATGCTCGACGACGAAAATATCGGTCGAGCGATGGTTTTGAGCAAAGTGTTGATTAGCCCCGCCGTCGAAGGGTGTGGAGTGGGAACATGAATATTGCCGATATCGCAACCACTGACCACGCCGAAGTGAGCGCCGACCAGCGCCTCGGAAAGGTTCGGGCGCGCTTCGAGGATGAGAACCCGCGTGGCCTCATCGTGACCGACGACGGTGAGTACGTCGGCGTCATCACCCAGCGCTCGCTGATGCAATCACACGTCGAAGACTCGACGAAGGCGAACGCGCTGATGACCTCCGCTCCACAGGTCGAACGCACGGCCGACGTGCGGGAGGTCGCGCGGATGCTCGTCGAGGGCAACACGAAGGTCGCGCCGGTCTTCGAGGGCGATTCCCTCTGGGGCATCGTCACCGCCGACGCCATCCTGGAGGCAGTCCTCGACAACCTCGACGCGCTCGTCGTCTCACAGATATACACCGACGACGTCATCGCCGTTTCGGAGGACACTCGCGTGGGCCGAGCCATCAACCTCCTGCGCGAACACGGCATCTCCCGACTCCCAGTTGAAAACGAGGCGGGCTATCTCACCGGCGTGGTCACGACCCACGACCTCGTGGACTTCGTGGTGCGCAACATGGACCAGCCGACCGAGGGCGAGCGCTCGGGCGACTCGGACAGGATGCTCGACATCCCGGTCTACGACCTGATGAACTCGCCCGTCGAGACCGCCTCGCGCGACGAGTCCGTGCGCGAGGCCGTCACGCGGATGCTCGACAGCGACTACAACGGCTTGGTCGTCACGTCCCCGGAAGACGACCGCACCATCGACGGCGTCCTCACCAAGACCGACGTGCTCCGGGCGCTGACGTTCACCGAGGAGGACCACATGGACGTCCAGATAACGAATATCGACCTGCTCGACACCATCACCCGCGAGTCGCTGCGCGAGTCGGTCACACAGGTCACCGACAAGTTCCAGGAGATGCAGGTCCACCACGCCCACGTGCGATTCCACAAACACAAGGAGAAACTCCGTGGGACGCCGCTGATCCAGTGCCAGATTCGCCTCCGGACGAATCAGGGCCAAGTCGCCGGCACGGGCGAGGGCTACGGCGCCGAGAGCGCCTTCCGGGTCGCGCTGGACAAACTCGAACGGAACGTCCTCGAACGCAAGGGCATCAGAGCGGACGAACAGCGCCGCGGGCAGATCCTCAAAAAGCTCAACGAGATCTGACCGCTCTTTTTCCACGCTGTCGATTCAGGCCGCCGAACCGCCGACGTACAACACGACGACGAGGAACAGCCACACCACGTCGACGAAGTGCCAGTACATCGAGACCGTGCTCAGGGAGGTGTGGCGCTCGGCGGAGTACTGGCCGGCCAACCCGCGCACGAAGACGATGCCGATGAGTATCGCACCCATCGTGACGTGCAGTCCGTGGAGACCGGTGAGGCTGAAGAAGGCGCTGCCGAAGATGCCGGAGGTGAGCGTGAAGCCCTCGTGGACGATGAACTCGTAGTACTCGTAGACCTGCCCGCCGATGAACACGATGCCTAAGAGAAGCGTCGTCCCGAGCAGGCCGAGGAAGCGACCACGGTTTTCGTTGCGGAGTGCGACTTCGGCGAAGTGGAACGTAAAGCTACTGACGACCAGAATGACGGTGTTGATGAGCACCAGCGACCCGAGCAGCTCGGGTTGACCGGCCGTCGACCACTCGCCCACGCGGATGAAGAAGAAGTAGACGAAGCCGGCTCCGAAGGTGGCGATTTCAGTCCCCAAAAACAGCAGCATGCCGAAGCGAAGCGTCCCCGCGCCGTGGCTGTCGGTGCCGCGCGCCCAGTAGTCGGCGATGAAGGCGTGATAGAGCCAGCCGAACAGTCCAAAGAGGAAGAGACCGGCGCTGGCGATGAACACCAGCGGCCCGGCCGACTCCGGGACGAGTCCGATGTCGCCGCGGCCCAGGAAGAAGAGCGCCGCGCCGAGATACAGCCCGGCCGCGCCCGCAGCGGCGATGAACGGCCACCAGCTCGCCTCGCCGAACCCGCGCGGCCAGTCCTCGGTCGCCGGGAGGTGATGTCCCTCTCCCTCGCTCGTGTCGTCGGCGGTTCCCATACGCGCCGGTTGCACACCGACGATTAAAAACCCTCTTACACCGCTCGGCACGCGCCCGTCGTTCGGCACGGGCTGACTTTCGATGGGTTTGTTACGCTCGCGGCCCATCGGTGTGTATGGACGACCAGCCAGGACTGAGCGACCAGTACCGGATGTCGAGTCCGTGGCCGCTCATCGTCGTGCTCGGACTGGTGTTTTCGGAACTCGGCTTGCTGTTCAACGTGTTCGCGGTCGCCGTCGGCGGACTGCTCCTATTCGTCGGAGCCATCGCCGGCATCATCCTCGAATCGGGCTACGCCGAGCGCCCGTGGAACCTGCTGGCGGGGCTCGGTGCCGTGCTCTGTGTACTCGGCGCGCTCCTCACCGTGACCCAACTCGACAGCGTCACGCTCGATGCGCTCGCGGGCGTCATCGGCCAGCCAAACGGCATCGTCGCCCGCGGCGTCGAGTTGCTCATCGCCGGCGTCGTCGCGGTCGCCGTCGGGGCCGGCGGGCGCTTCGTCGAGAGCGAATCCGTCTGAGTCGTGTGGCGTCGCCCCGTCGGAACCGACAACCTATTTATCCGGCCCGTCGAACCCGTCACTCATGTCAGAGCGCACGTTCGACCGCGAGACGCTCCTCGACCTCACGGTCAACATCGTTCCGCTCGGAATCCTCGCCTTCTTCGTCCTCGTGTTTCTGATCGTCAACCCCTGGGGGTTCGACCCGTTCGTCGCTCTCATCAGCATGGGACTGCTGGTCGTCCCGTTCGCCGTCCTCGCGCTGGTCACGTTCGTCTCCGGGCGAGCGGTCGCACAGGACGAGGAGAGTGGGACGACCGCCGGCGAGCTGTCGGCGGGCAACGCCACTCTCGACAGCGGCGTCGAGAACGAACTAACGAGCGACGGGCATCCCGAGAGCGGCTCCGTGGACGACGAAAGCGACGGCGAGGCGACCGACGAAAACGGCGAAAACTCGTCGGCGTAGCTCCCCCGTCACCGTCGATACACGCTGCCGTCGTCCCACGGTCGGCGACCACGGGGCAGCCGGAATCTAAGGATTCTTTACCCTGTGGGTTCCACCACAGTGCATGGTAGAAGCGCAGTTAGTGTTGACAGCGTTGATGGGGTTGTTCCTGGCGGGCGTGGCCGTCTGGCTCAGCCGCATCGAGGACTGGCGCTCGTATACGCCCCTCGCCGGCGGCGGTGCCGTCGGTGAGGAGAGCGGCTACGCGCACGAAGAGAAGCCCGGCGGTCTCATCCGCTGGCTGACGACCGTCGACCACAAAGACATCGGGATTCTCTACGGCGCCTACGCGATCTTCGCGTTCGCCGTCGGCGGTATCATGGTCGTGCTGATGCGGACCGAACTCCTCGCCCCCGCCGAGGACATCATCGGATCGCAGTTCTACAACTCACTCTTGACCAGCCACGGCATCACGATGCTGTTCCTGTTCGGGACGCCGATGCTCGCGGCCTTTGGCAACTACTTCATTCCCCTCCTGATCGGGGCCGACGACATGGCCTTTCCGCGCATCAACGCCATCGCGTTCTGGATGCTCCCGCCGGGAGCACTACTGATCTGGGGCGGCTTCTTGGTCGTGCCGTTCACCGACATCCAGCCGGCACAGACCGCGTGGACGATGTACACGCCGCTGTCGGCCGGCGTCGGCACCGGCACCCAAGGCGGGGTCTCGGGTCTCGGCGTCGATTTCATGTTGTTGGGGCTGCATTTCACCGGCATCTCGGCGACGATGGGGGCGATAAACTTCATCGCCACCATCTTCACCGAACGCGATAGCGACGTCAACTGGGCGAACCTCGACATCTTCTCGTGGACGATGCTCACCCAGTCGGGACTGATCCTCTTCGCGTTCCCGCTGCTGGGCAGCGCCATCATCATGTTGCTGCTCGATCGCAACTTCGCGACGACCTTCTTCCTCGCGGAGGGTGGCGGTGCCATCCTCTGGCAGCACCTCTTCTGGTTCTTCGGCCATCCCGAAGTGTACATTCTCGTGCTCCCGCCGATGGGGCTGATCAGTCTCATCCTCCCGAAGTTCGCGGGGCGCAAACTCTTCGGCTTCAAGTTCGTCGTCTACTCGACGCTGGCCATCGGCGTCCTTTCGTTCGGAGTGTGGGCACACCACATGTTCGCAACGGGTATCGACCCCCGCATCCGCGCGAGCTTCATGGCTGTCTCGCTGGCCATCGCCATCCCGAGCGCCGTGAAGGTGTTCAACTGGACGACGACGCTCTGGGGCGGCAATCTCAGACTCACCGCGCCGATGCTGTTCTGTATCGGTGCGGTGTCGAACTTCATCTTCGGCGGCGTGACGGGCATCTTCGTCGCCGCCATCCCCGTCGATCTCGTGTTGCACGACACCTACTACATCGTCGGCCACTTCCACTACATCGTCATGGGGCTCATCGGGTTTGCGGCGTTCGCCGGCATCTACTACTGGTTCCCCATCTTCACCGGCAAGATGTACCAGAAACGCCTCGGAAAGTGGCACTTCTGGCTGACGATGGTCGGGACGAACCTCACGTTCTTCGCCATGCTGTTGCTTGGCTATCTCGGCATGCCCCGCCGATATGCGACCTACACCTTCGAGGTCGGTCCCCAGCAGATGATAACGATTCTCCACCAGCTGACGACTCTCGGGGCGTTCATCCTGCTGGTCGGGCAGATAATCTTCGTCTGGAACATGCTCCAGTCGTGGTACGAGGGGCCCGTCGTCGACAACAACGACCCGTGGGACCTCAAGAAGACCAACCAGTTCACCAACGAATGGGGCTGGAACGAACGCCGCCTGGAGACGGCCATCGCCGACGGCGGCGAGGAGGACGCAGCCAGAACCGACGGCGGCGAGAACGTCGACTCGACCGAGTAGCTTCGGTCACCGATTTTCCACGAACCCGCTCGGTTCGTCGATCGTTCAACTGGTAGCGACGAGCACGACGGCCATGATCGCCATCAGCGTCGCGATGCCCGCAAGCACGACCAAGAGGAGTTCCTTTTCGTTCATGGCACGGGTAGTGGACAGGCGGACAAAAGGCTAATCTTCCAGCGAGCGGTAGGAGTCACGTGTCCGAGACCCCGACGCGACGACGACGAGCGGATCACAGCGGCCGCAGTATCGTGTTCGTCATTTATCTCGTCGCCATCGGCGTCGCCGGAACGATGGGCTTTCTGCTCGGGATGATCGGCCCGGACGCGCTCAATTCGGTGCGGCTGTTCTTCCTCATCGAACTGCCGCCCACACCGCTCGGTCTCGCGTTCTACGGCATGGCGACGCTCGCGGTCGGTCTCGGTGTGCTCTTGCTGGCCGTCCGGTACGTCGCTCGGCGCTACGCCTAATCGGGACGGGTAAGGCGGCGCGTCCCCGTGGCTTCACCATGTACACCGTCGTCATGGGTGTCGGCACCGATACCGAGCGCACGCTACGAAAGGCGCAGGCCATCGACGCCCTGCCCGCACCGCCGGAGTCCGTCGCGGTCGTCGTGGTGCAGGCTGGCGAGGAATCGGCCGACACGCCGAATCTCGACCGGCTCACCGGATTCTTCGACGAGCACTCGATCGACGCCACCGTCGAGACGGTACACGCCGACCCGCCGACCGCGCTCGTCGAGGCGGCGGCCGATCACGAGGCCGACCTCATCTGTGTCGGCGGCCGCAAGCGCTCGCCGGCCGGGAAGGCACAGCTCAGAAGCGGCGCGCAGTCGGTGATGATCAACACCGACCGCCCGGTGCTGGTCGCGGGCGAACCCGGCGATTACTGACGCCGAACGGCTGTCGACGCCACGGCTGCCCGCGATCCGTCGGTCGTCGCGTTCGCTGCGGCCATCGCCGTTCGGTACCACGCCGGGCGCTCGACCGTCGTCGAGCCGACGTCCGTATACCGCGTCGAGACGACGATGGACGACGGATCGCCCGGTTGCCGTTCGCTGAGCCCTTGATCGAGCGTGTAGCTGCGGACGAAACCGCGCGTCGTGATTCGCGCACGCACGCGTACCGACTGGCCGGGACCGCTCGCGTTCGAGCGGGTTCGCTCCACCGGCACCAGTCGATAGACCGTCGTCTCGCCGCGTTCGCTTCGCGCGACGACGCGCGTCTCGGCCGCGGTGAACACCCGCTCGATCCGCTCGCCGCCCGCTTCGGTCGCCACGCGTGCGCTCGACGGCGGGGCTTCGTGGTATGCCGTGTCGTTTTCGGCGTCGGTCGTCGCCACGAGGAGGCGCTCGCTGTCGAAATACGCCGTCTCGCAGCGCAGTGTCGTCTCACCCGTCCACCGCCGCTGGACGAGAAATCGTCCATCGCGGGCGACGCGGGCCACGCTCGTGAGTTCCCTGACCGGCATGCCGGTTCCGGTGCGGTAGGTCATCGTCCGCCGCACGGTAAACGACCGTCCGTCGAGCGCTGCGGCGTGTGCCGCCGCGAGCGCGCCCGCGTCCGCCACACCGTCCCGCGTGAGTCCCGGCGCGAGTCGTGGGATCGGTGTGGGGGTCGGTTCGTCGGTGGGGACGGCGGCGGGCGTGAGCGTCGCCGTCTCCTCACCACCGTCGAAGACACCGCCACAACCGGCGAAAACGACCATCACGACGAGCAAGACGGGCACAACAAGCCTCATTCTTCGAGATAGCGTCGAACCGTGGGTGTGAACCGAGCAGTGTTCGAGACGACCGTCACAACAGCTAAGTCGTCGCTCGGCGCACTAGCCGCCATGTACGAGGTGTTGCTCTGTGTCGCCGCGGATACGACGAGTCTCGACAGACAGATATCGGCCGTCACCGCGCTGCCGGACGCAGCCAGCAGCGTTCACGTCACGGTCTGTCACGTCTTCGGCGACAACCCCTCGGGAGCCTCCGCGACACAGGTTACGTCCGTTCGGCGCGCGCTCGACGCGCTCGACGACGCCGGCATCGAGACGGCGGTCGTCGGCGAGAGCGGCGATCCGACCGACGCCATCCTCCGGGTGGCCGACGAACGCGACGCCGACGCCATCTACATCGGCGGGCGGAAGCGAAGCCCCGCGGGCAAGGCGCTGTTCGGCAGCGTCGCCCAGTCGCTGATCCTCAGCGCCGACCGCCCGGTGCTGGTCGCCGGGCAGGGCGAAGGGGCCTGAACTCACGACCCGTAGACCTCCGCACACGCCGCCGCGACACGTTCGGCGGTCGCCCGCCCGGTGAACCCCTCGCGGAACTCGCCGTCCTCGAAGAGGACCATCGCCGGCGCGGCGTCGATGTCGTAGGCACGACGGAACTCCGCGCACTGCTCGCCGTCGAGACCGCCGACGGCCACGGGCTCGGGAATCGCGTCGAGGATCTCGCCTAACTCCGATTTCATCGCCTCGCAGGGGTCACAGTGGCGCTTCCAGACCGTGACGATCGCGCGCTCGTTCGCTTCGACGAACCCTCGATAGCTCTCGTCGTCGAGTTCGACCACGCCATCGGGTACCGGCGTTCCCGGGCCGACGCCATCGACGACCCGTGCCATCCTGGCGAGCGTCGCCGGGGCCGGCGACCAGTCGAGTTCCGAGTCGATGGCGAGATACGCGACGAATTCCGCGCGCGTGACCGACAGCGCCGCGACTCGCTCGGCGGCCGTCTCGCGGTCTTCGAGCCCGAAGACGTCGGCGACAGACTCGTGGAACTCCCCCTTGGAGACGGTGGTGTAGGTGTCGTGGTAGATGCCGCGCGTGGCGTCGTAATCGTCGGTCGTCACAAAGGCGTCCGGCTCGCGCTCGGCCAGCACGCCGCCCTCGATGAGCATTGCGAGGAGTTCCTCGGCGGTCGGTTCGCCCTCGTCCGATGCTGCCAATGCATCGATCTCGTTCGGTGCGCTCGTTTGGCTTGTATCGTTCCGGTCCATTTCAGACACCCAGATAGCGGTCTCTGGTCTCCTCGTCGCCACGAAGCTCGTCGGCGGTGCCGCCGAAGACGATGGCACCTTGATCGATGACGTAACAGCTGTCGGCGATGTCCATCGCCGCCATCGCGTTCTGTTCGACCAGCAGGATGGTCGTGCCGTTCTCGCTGATGCGCTCGACGGCCGCCTCGACGGCCTCGATTATCTGCGGGGCGAGTCCCTCGTACGGTTCGTCGAGCATCAGCAGGTCGGTGTTCTGCTTGAGCGCGCGGGCGATGGCGAGCATCTGCTGTTCGCCGCCGCTAAGCGTGCCGCCGCGCTGGTCGGCGCGCTCGTCGAGTCGCGGGAAGTACTCGTAGACCTCCTCGGTGCTCATCCCCTCGCGGGTGACCTGCACCGAGCGCCCGACGGTGTTCGAGCGGTTCGAGACCACCTCGGCGAGATGCAGGTTCTCCGCGACCGTGAGGTTCGAGAAGATGCGACGCTCTTCCGGCACCAGTGAGAGCCCCCGCACGGAGACGTCCTCGGCGAGCATGCCGGTGACGTCGCTCCCGGCAAAGGTGATGGTGCCGTCGCGGACCTCGGGCGGGGTCGCCCCGGCGACCGAGCGCAGCGTCGTCGTCTTGCCCGCGCCGTTGCGCCCGAGCAATGCACAGATGTCGCCTTCCTCGACAGTAAAGGAAAGGTCGCGCAGGATGTGGCTCTCGCCGTAGTAGGCGTCGACCGCGTCGAGTTCGAGCAGGCTCATGCTTCCACGCTCCCGAGGTACGCCTCCTGAACGTCGTCGTCCTCCCGGATCTCCTCGGGCGGGCCTTCGGCGATGACGCGCCCGCGATTGAGTACGATGATTCTATCGGAGACGTCGAAGACGATCTCCATGTCGTGTTCGACCAGTAGGACGGTGAGGTCGAGGCGGTCGGTAACTTCCTCGATGAGGTCCACGGTCGCGTGGGTCTCCTCGGGACTCATCCCGGCGGTCGGCTCGTCCATCAACAGCATGTCGGGTTCGCTGACGAGCGCGATGCCGATTTCGAGCCGGCGTTTGTCCCCGTAAGGCAGGTCGGCTGCGGTGACGTTTCGCTGATCCCACACTCCGACCGCTTCGAGGGTCTCGCGGGCGCGCCGCTCGATGCCCGAAAACGAGTCCTGACGCCGGAGGAAGTCGAACCTGAACGCGCCGCGCTCGGCCCCGATGGCGGCGACCTGTGCGTTCTTCTCGACGGTGAGGTCGGGGAAGATCGAGGCGGTCTGGAAGGACTTGCTGATGCCGCGCTGGGTGATTTCGTGGGGACTGAGTCCGGTGATCGATTCGTCCTTGAAGCGAATGTCGCCCTCCGATTCGTCGAGATTGCGCGTGATGAGGTTGATCAGGGTGGATTTGCCCGCGCCGTTCGGCCCGATGAGGCTGACGCGCTCGCCCTGCTCGATGGCGATATTCACGTCGTCGGTCGCGGTGAGACCGCCGAAGCGCTTGACGAGACCGTCGGTTTCGAGCAGCGCCATCAGCGATCCCTCCCGGTGAGCCGCGCCCCGGCGTCGGTGAGCAGCCCCCAGATGCCGCGCGGTGCGAACACGACCACGGCGACGAAGACGAGTCCGAGGATGAGATGCCAGAACGGGCCGATGGTATCGAACCCGCTGACGATGACCTCGACGTAGAGATAGAGCGCCGCGCCGATCATCGGCCCGATGATCGAGCCGACACCCCCGAGGACGGTCATGATGACGACTTCGCCGCTGGTCGTCCAATAGAGCGATTCGAGCGGGACGTAGCCGCCGTGGATCGTGAACAGACTGCCCGCGACGCCCGCAAAGGCTCCCGAGAGCACGAAACTCATCAGTTTGTACCGTCGGACGTCGAGACCGACGAACTCCGCGCGCTGTTCGTTCTCGCGGATGGCGCGAAAGACCAGTCCGTAGGGCGAGTTGAGGATGCGATAGAGCACCACCACACTGAGCACCGTCAAAAGCCCGATGAAGGCGTACATCCAGTTGCCGAGCAACAGTCCGCCAATGGAGGGCAGTTCGCTCCCGAGGTCGAACGTGCCGAACAGTTCGCCGATCTCGACGTCGGTGAAGCCGTTCTCGCCGCCGGTCAGCGTCGAGAGCGGCCCGAGCGCGACGTAGTAGATCATCTGAGCGAACGCGAGCGTGAGGATGGCGAAGTAGATGCCGCCGCGGCGCAGCGAGAGCACGCCGAACAGCCACGCCAGCACGACCGCCGCGACCGTCCCCACGAGCACCAACACGACTGGCGAGCCGACGACGTTCGCGCTGACCCAGCCGGCGGCGTAGGCCGCGACGCCCCAGAAGGCCGCGTGACCGAACGAGAGGAGTCCAGTGTAGCCCAACACGAGGTTGAACCCGATGGCGAAGATGCCCCAGATCAACATCAGCGACGCGAGTTCCTGATAGCCCTGCAGCGCCGGACTGATGACCGGTGCGCGCGCGAAGAGGTAGGGAAAGAGCACGACGCCGAGCACGGTGAGGACGAACACGGTCGTCTCGCGGTCGCGGACCGCCTGCCAGCGAGCGCGGAATCCCGTCTCTCCCTCGCCGACGCTCTCGTTCGCGGTGCCGCCGTCGGTGCCGGTCCGCCCGGTTGGTTCGTCGCTCACGAGACGTCCACCTCGCTGCCGAGCAGTCCCTGCGGGCGCACGAGCAGAATGACCGCGGCGATGGCGTAGATGCCGACCTGTGACCACTGCGAGAAGCCGTAGTTGATGCCGAGTGCGGGTATCACGAGGTTCCACTGGATGAGAAAGGCCTGTGTCATCCCGAGTGTCAGCCCACCGAGCACCGCTCCCCGAATACTGCCGAGACCGCCGATGACGACGGTGAGGAACGCGGGAACCAGAATGTCGGTGCCGACGTTCGGGTTCACGGGATTGAGCGGACCGCCGACCACGCCGGCGATACCGGCGAGCGCCGCGCCGATGCCGAAGACGACGATGTACGGGCGTGTGATCTTCACGCCGAGCAGGCGCACCATCTCCGCGTCCTGCGTGCCCGCGCGCACGATGAGTCCGAAGTCGGTGAACTCGATGAGCGCGTAGACGACGAGCACCAGTATCGCGGTGATGGCGATGACCCACAGCCGCCACTGCGGGAAGTTTCCGACGACCGGCAGCGAGACGGGACCGGAGGCCCAGCCGGGCTGGTCGAACGGGAGGCTCTGGCCGCCGAAGAGCACGCGAAACAGCTCTTGAATCGCGATGGCGATGCCGAAGGTAAGCAGTATCTGGTCGGTGTCGGCCCGGTCGTAGAAGGGCCGCGCGACGAAGCGCTCCATCAGGAGACCGATGGCGAAGACGAACAGCGGGACGACCACGAGTGCGACGAGAAAGCCGAGGTCCAATCCCACCTGCGAGAAGCCCCAGTCGGCGAGCTTCCCGTTCGTGAGCGAGATCTCCTGTGAGACCAACAGTCCCACGTAGAGCCCGACGAGATAGAGCGCGCCGTGGGCGAAGTTCACGAACTTGAGGGTGCCGAGGATGATCGATAGTCCGACCGCCAGCAGGACGTAGATCGCGCCCTGCTGGAAGCCGTTGAGCAGAATGACTATCATATCGGAGAGCAGACTCATCGGCGAACCTCCCCTGGTTCGGTGCGGTGCGGTCGTGCTGTCGTTGGGGCGTATCGTCGCGGATTCATGAACGGTGATGACACGGATGATCGGCAGGTGACCCAGAGCGGAGTCACTCGTAATCGCCGAGTTCGCATTCGGCGGCCGGGCCGCCGTCGCAAGGGTAGCCGAGGTCCTTTCGCGAGGTGAGGTTCACGATCTCGATGAAGTTGCCCTCGGTCTGTTCGCTTTTGGGCAGGCCGCGGGCGACCGGCACCGCGCGCTGGGCCTGATGGTCGCATTTGCGCATCAACTCGGGCCCCATCCCGACGTTGTCGTACTCGTACCCCTCTAACTGTTTGATGACTTCCGGCGGGTAGAACGTCCCCGCACGCTCGACAGCCGCCGCGTAGTTCAGCGTCTGTGCGTAGGCGAGCTGTGCCGGTCCCGACGGGATCCGGTCGTACTCGTTCTGGAAGGCTTTGGTGAACTGCTTGGTGGGTTTGTTGTCGATCTGTGAATCCCACGCGATGGTCCCGAAGATGCCCTCGATGGCCCCGCCCGCGGCCTGTGCCATCGGGCGGTTGTAGAGCGGGACGACGATCTCCATGTTCTGGTCGATGCCGGCGTCGACCGCCTGCGTAAGCGACGTCGAGCCGTCGAGCCCGTAGTGGTTGAGAAAGAGGACGTCCGCGTCCGAGTTCGCCGCTTCCGAGAGATACGAGGAGTAATCGGAGGTTCCGAGCGGGGTGGCCACGCTGTCGACCTGCGTCCAGCCGGCCTCCTCGAAGAACTTCTTCATCGAAGCCTGCTGGGTCTGGCCCCACGTGTAGTCGGCGTACAGCTGGTAGAACTTCTTGTTCTTGCCGTACTCCTCGGTGACGACCGGCGCGAGCGCCTGCCCGGTCATGTAGGCGTTGAACACCTCGCGGAAACTGTAGCGCACGCAGTCCTTCCCCGTGGTGTCGTTCGAGTGGGTCAGACAGCACATGAACTGCACCTTGTTGTCCTGGGCGACGCCCTGCTGGGCGATCGCCACCGCACTCGACGAGCCACCCGAAAACATGATGACGCCGTCCCGGTTCACCATTCGCGAGGCCGACTGGGTGGCGGTGTCGGCGTCGGTCGCGGTGTCGCCCTTGACCGAATCGATCTGCATGCCGAGTACGCCGTCGCCCGAGAGGTCGTCGAACTGCGAGTCGACCCAACCGCCGCCGTTGTTCAGGTGTTTCTTCGCGAGGTTGTAGGCTCTGAGTTCGTCCTCGCCCTCCGCAGAGTACGGTCCCGAGGTGGGGACGTTGAACCCGAATATCGCCTTGTCGCCCTGAATCGGGAAGTTGCCGAGCGAGGGATAGTCCTTGCCACCGCCACCACCGCCGCCACCAGAACCGTTCCCGCCGCCGGAACCACCACCGCCGGAGCCGTTCCCACCGCCGCCACCGGAGCCGTTTCCGCCGCCACCGCCACCGAGGCAACCCGCCATCCCGGCGATGCCGGCGGCGCTTCCCGCGCCGGCCAGTTTCAGCACGTCACGGCGGCTCCGTCCCGTGTTATCTCGTTTCACGGTCTCACGTTGCAGAACGCCATAATAAGTCTTGCGCTCGCTCCCTAGTCATCACCTTATTCTTTATAGATTCCGGGCTTTTTCATGCCAAATAAGAATGCGAGAAACGAACATGGAGTTTCACTCGCTTCCGGGTCACCGGAACGATCGACGCTTGCCGCCGTCGTCCTTCGATCACGTCCACGACGGCGGCCACCGTCCGAGGCGCGGGAAAGTCGAACGGTCTCAGTCGGCCCGTAGTTGGTCGCGGATCTCCTCGGGCACGCTCGGGTCGGCGAGCGTGCTCGTGTTGCCCAACTCGTCGTCGTTGGAGATGTCTTCGAGCAGGCGGCGCATGATCTTGCCAGAGCGCGTCTTCGGGAGGTCGTCGACGAACAGCACGTTCGCGGGACGGGCGAACTTGCCGATGCCGTCCTCGACGGCTCCGACGATGCGCTCGCGCACCGCCTCGCTCTCCTCGACGCCCTCCCTGACGGTGACGTAGACGTCGGGCACCTCGCCCTTCTCGGCGTCGTCGCGTGCGGCGACCGCCGCCTCGGCGACGTCGTCGACCTCCGCGACCGCGCTTTCGAGTTCCATCGTTCCGAGGCGGTGGCCGGCGACGTTCATCACGTCGTCGAGCCGACCGAGGATGCGGTAGTAGCCGTCGGTTCCCTTCACGGCGGCGTCGCCCGCCTCGTAGACCCAGTCCTCCGAGTCGTCCGAATCGGTGTCCGAAAAGCGCTCCCAGTACTCGGCGATGAATCGCTCGTCGTTGCCGTACACGGTTTGCAGCATGCCGGGCCACGGCCGCGTGATGGCGAGGTTGCCCGCCTCGCCGGCTTCGGCTCCGATCTCGTTACCCTCGTCGTCGAGGATAGCCGGCTCGATACCGGGCGCGGGACGGCCGGCGCTGCCGGGTTTCATGTCCTGGATCGCCGGCAGGTTGGTGATGAGGTGGCCGCCGTTCTCGGTCTGCCACCACGTGTCGACGATAGCGGCGTCCTCGCCACCGATGTGTTTGTAGTACCAGAGCCACGCCTCGGGCTGGATCGGCTCTCCCACCGTGGTCATGTGCCGGAAGTCGAAGTCGTAGCCCTCCAACTCCTCTTCGCCCCACTTCATGAACTGTCGGACTGCCGTCGGCGAGGTGTGGAAGATGTCGACGTCGTACTTCTCGGCGATATCCCACGTCCGGCCCTTGTGCGGGTAGTCGGGCGTCCCCTCGTACATGACAGTGGTAGTACCGAGCGCGAGCGGGCCGTAGACGATGTAGCTGTGGCCGGTGATCCAGCCGATGTCGGCCATACACCAGTAAGTGTCCTCGGGCTTGATGTCCTCGACGTACTTCGAAGTGCCCGTCGCGTAGGCGAGATAGCCGCCCGTCCGGTGCTGACAGCCTTTCGGCTCGCCGGTCGTCCCCGAGGTGTACATCAAGAAGAGGGGGTCTTCGGCGTCGCGGCTCACCGGTTCGACCGTCTCCCCGTGATGGTCGTCGAGGAGGTCCGCAACCATCGTGTAGTCGTCGCTGACGTCCACTTGCGGCTCGTCGTGGCGCGTCCACGCGAGCACCTCGGGGTCGCCGTCGACGGCCGCCATCGCCTCGTCGGCCTTCTCGATGTGGTCGAGGAAATCGCCCCGGCGGTAGTAGCCGTCGATGGTGACGACGTGGTCCGAATCGGCGCTGTCGACGCGGTTTGCGAGCGCGCTCGCCGAAAAACCCGCAAAGACGACGCTGTGGGGTGCGCCGATGCGCGCGCACGCGAGCATCGTGATGGGTAGTGCCGGCACCATCGGCAGGTGAATCGTCACCACGTCGTCCTCTTCGACACCCATCGAGCGCAGCGCGGCGGCCATCGCGTTGACCTCCCGATAGAGGTCCTGATAGCTGACGTTGCGCTGCTCGCCGTCCTCGCCCTCCCACAACAGTGCGGTCTGGTTCTTGCGCTCGTCGAGGTGACGGTCGATGCAGTTGTGGCTGGCGTTCAGTTTGCCGCCGACGAACCACTCGTAGAAGGGTGGGTTCGAGTCGTCGAGCACTTCGTCCCACTGCTCGTCCCAGTCGAGCATTTCGGCGTACTCTTCGAACCCCTCGGGGAACTCGTCGAAACGGTCGTAGACCGCCGGGTCGGCCATGTTCGCCTGCTCGACGAACTCCTCGGGTGGACTGAAATACTCCTGTTCGGCCAGCCGTGACTCGATAGTGATGTCTTCGTCTACCATTGTCGTTCGGCGTGCACTTCGGTGGAACGCCACATAGTAGTAACGGTGAGAAACCTCCGTCCGGTTTATCCAACCGACCGACGGCTCGCTACCGATCGATGTCAAGTGTGCCGAGAATCTCCGCTCGACCGCTCGGCGACCGATTGCAGCCGTGTGGGACGAATCAGGCCACGCCGACGGTCTCGCGGTAGGAGCCGTGGCGGCGCTCGAACAGTTCCATGATCTCGCCCATCGTCGTCCCGACCTTGACCGCATCGACGATGGCCGGCATGGCGTTGTCGCCGCTCTCGACGGCGCTCCCCAGTTCGTCGAGCGCGTCCTCGACGGCCGCGTCGTCGCGTTCGTCCTTCACCTCGGCGAGGCGCTCGCGCTGGCGATTCTGGACTTCGTCGTCGACGTGGAGCATCTCCGGTTTGGTGTCCTCGTCGGACTCGTACTTGTTGACCCCCACAACTGTTTCCTCGCCCGTCTCGACGCGCTCTTGGTACTCGAAGGAGGCGTCCTGGATCTCGCGGTGGAAGTAGCCCTGCTCGATACCGGCCAGAACGCCGTCCCGAACCGAACCGTCGCCCATCTCGCGGATCTCCTCGATGTACGCCATCGCCTTCTCCTCGGTTTCGTCGGTGAGGCTCTCGACGGCGAAACTCCCGCCGAGGGGGTCGACGATGTCGGCCGCACCCGACTCCTCGGCGATGATCTGCTGGGTTCTGAGTGCGACTCGCACGGCCTTCTCGGAGGGGAGCGCGAGCGCCTCGTCGTAGCTGTTGGTGTGGAGGCTCTGTGTGCCCCCGAGGACGCCGGCGAGCGCCTGGACCGTCACGCGCGCGACGTTGTTCAGGGGCTGTTGGGCGGTGAGGCTCTGGCCGGCGGTCTGGGTGTGGAACTTCAACTGCTTCGAGCGCTCGTCATCGGCGTCGTACCACTCGTCCATCACGGTCGCATAGATGCGCCGCGCGGCTCGGAACTTGGCGACCTCTTCGAACAGCGAGTTGTGCGAGTTGAAGAAGAAGGAGAGTTGGGGCGCGAATGCGTCGATATCGAGTCCCCGATCGAGCGCGTCCTCAACGTAGGCGAACCCGTCGGCGAGCGTGAAGGCGAGTTCCTGAATCGCCGTCGAACCGGCTTCACGGATGTGATAGCCAGAGATCGAGACGGGCTTGATGTTCGGCGTCTCCCCGACGGCGAACTCGATGGTGTCGGTCACGAGTTTCAGGGACGGGTCGGGCGGGATGACCCACTCCTTCTGGGCGATGAACTCCTTCAGCATATCGTTCTGCATGGTTCCCCGGAGCTTCTCGCGGGAGACTCCCCGCTGGTCGGCGAGCGCGACGTACATCGCGAATATCACGGGCGCGCTCGGGTTGATGGTGAACGAGGTCGAGACGTCCTCCAGATCGATGCCGTCGAACAGTATCTCCATGTCCCGGAGGGTATCGACCGCGACGCCCTCCTTGCCGACTTCGCCGTCGGCCATCGCGTCGTCCGAATCGATGCCCATCAGCGTCGGCATGTCGAACGCCGTCGACAATCCTGTCTGTCCCTCGTCGACGAGGTAGTGAAAGCGCTCGTTGGTCTCCTCCGCAGTACCAAAACCGGCGAACTGGCGCATCGTCCACGTCCGCCCGCGGTACATCGTCGGATAGACACCTCTGGTATAGGGTTCCTCGCCGGGGAGTCCCAGATCCTCGTCGTAGTCGACGTCGGCCACGTCGTCGGGCGTATATACCCTATCGACTTCGAGGTTCGAGACCGTGGCGAAGCGGTCCTGTCGTTCGCCGTGACGGTCGAGCACAGGGTCGAGGGTCTCGTCGGCCCAGCGCTCCTTGTCTTCCCGAATGGCTTCGAGGTCCTCGTCGTCGTACATGCGCACAGCGTTTGCGGGGGTCGTCAATGAAGGTTCCGGGCCGGGGGTGACTCGACGGCCATCGAGCGGTCGACGGCTTCACTCGTGGTTTTGCAGGCGCTCGACGCTTTCGATGAGCGGATGGTGGGCGTAGTCGACCACCGTGATGTCGTCGATGGTCGAGAGCCCCTCGTTGCGGGCGGTCTCGGCCATGCCGAGTTCGACCTGCTCGTCGACCACGATGACGTAGGCGTCCATCTCGTCGATGCCCGACTGGGCGGCGGCCTTGACTCTGTGATGACCGTCGGCGAGCAGCAGTTTTTCGCCCCCGTTGTCGATCACCACGAGGGGTTCGGTCAGTCCGTGTTCGAGTTCGTAGCTCCGGCCGTCGAGTTCGTCGCCGTAGACCTTCGACTGGGTGGGCGTCAGGTCGTCGAGCGAGACGCGCCGTCGCTCCTCGCGCGTCGCGACGCCGTGGATGTTCTCGAGCGTGCGCGAGAGTTTCCCGACTTTTTCCGGCGTGGCGCGCTCGATCTGGCTGCGCACGACGTCGGTGTTGGCGATGATGCCGATGAGGTTGCCGGCGTCGTCGACCACGGGGAGTTTCTGGATGCCCGAGCGCAGGATGACGCGCGCGGCGTCCGAGAGCGCCATCTCCGGGTGCGCGACCACGAGGTCGTCGGACATCACGGTGAAGACGAGCGCGTCGGCGTCGGCGAGCAGGAGGTCGCGGGCGCTGACGAACCCGATGCAGTTCCGGCCGTCACAGACCGGCAGGCCGCTGTGTGCTTCGCTCTCGGCGATACGGCGTGCGACCGCCGCGACCGTGTCGTCGGGCGAGACGGTGGCGACCTCGCGGGTCATGTAGTCTTCGACCCGTGGCTTCTCGCTTCCTTCGGCCATTGGTGAGCACTCGCCGTCGGTGGACAAAAGCCTCCCGCTCGGATGCCGGTTGGAAGCGCGCCCGTTCGTCGACGAAATCGCCCGACAGCGAAGCGATCGTGGGTCGTTCGTCACGCATCGTCCACAGCCGACGTATCAGCCGCGCGCCGACCCCGAGCCGTCGCCGTCGTCCTCGGCGAACGGGCCGGCCGAGCGCACGCTCGGGCGTGCCTCGATGGCGGCGAAGAACCGCTCGACGATGAGGTCGTGGACGATGTCGGTGAGTTCGTCCTCGTCGCTCTCGCCGAGCAACCCCAACGGGATCTGTGCGCCGGCCATGTCGGCGTGGCCGCCGCCGCTGCCGATCTGGTCGAAGGCATCTCGCAGAGTCTCGCCGATGTCGAGGTTCGCCCCGCGCGTTCGTCCCGAACAGTAGACCGTGCCGTCGATGATGCCGTAGACGAGCGTCGTCCGCACGCCCTCGATGTCGAGCAACTGGTCGGCCGACTGCGCGAGCGCGTCGCGCTCGTGGAGGTCCGCGATGTGGCTCACGAGCACCGACCCGCGAACTTCACGGTTGGAGATGGCTCGCGCCATCGTTTGCAGTGTCTCGGCGCTCATGCTCGGCGTCGCGATCCGTTCGAGTACCGATTCGTCCGTATACGGCATGAGGAAGGCCGCAGCCTCGAAGTCCACGGTCGAGACCTCGCGCCGGAAGTCGTCCGTGTCGACGCGGATCCCGTACAGCAGCGCGGTCGCAACGGTCTCCTCGACGTCGATACCCAACTGGCGGAGGTACTCCACGAGCAGCGTGCTCGTCGCCCCGACGTCGCTACGGAGGTCGACGAAGCGTGCCTCGACCGGCGCGCGCGGAGGATGGTGGTCGATGAGCACGTCCACGGGCGTGTCCTCGGGCAGTTGGTCGTTGACGCCCGGCCGCGAGTGGTCGACGAGTGCGATGCCCCCGTAGTCGTCGATATCGCCCGGTTCGAGCTTGCGGAGGTCGACGTCGAGGACGTTGACCAGCGCACGGTTCTCCTGATGGGTGATGTCGCCGAAGTAGCAGATGTCCGCCTCGCGGCCGGTCGTGCGTGCGATCTCACAGAGCGCGAGCGCGCTCGCTATCGCGTCGGGATCCGGGTTGTCGTGGGTGACGACCGCGAGCGACCCGTCGACCGAGCGCAACACCCGGCGGAGTCGCCGGGGCCGCATGCTCGCCTCGCCGATGCGCTCCATGAGGTCGCCGGCGACGGTCGCCTCCCCGTCAATGGTGCGGTCGGCGAGCGTCTCGATTTCCATCCTGACCTCGGCCGACGGCTCCTTGCCCGCGTACGCGAGCACGAAGGCGTCGGGATAGTGCTCGCGGACGAGGTCGGTAGCTGCTCGATTCACCGCGGGGTCGTCGGCGGCCACGACGACGATGTCGACCGGTCGCGCCACTCCATCGAAGGTTTCGGGGTCGGTCGGGTCGGCTCGTCTGGCGGCGACGCGGTCGCTGCGGAGGGTCTCGATGCGGTGTTCGTTCTCACAACAGACCAACACCGACCCCCGGCGGTCGGCGAGCGCGCTCACGAGCGCCCGCCCGACCGATCCACATCCCAGCACGAGCCGCGAGACCATGCGAACGGCTGGATCCCGCGACGGTTAAAACCCCCCACAAGCGGGATGACGACCCGTCCACCGTCGGGGTCGTTTCAAAGCCTTTGTAACGGCTGCCCGCCCAGAGACGATATGACCGAAACCGTCGTCGTCCTCGGCGCTGGCTATGCTGGTGCCGGCGCGATCATGAGTCTCGAAGACGCCCTCGGCGAGGGCACCGACCTCGTCTGGGTCTCCGACAACGACTACCACCTCGTGCTCCACGAGGCCCATCGCTGCATCCGCGACCCGAATGTCCAGCAGGACGTCACGATACCCGTCGAGGCGATCAAATCGCCGAGTACCCGCTTCATCGAGGGCGAAGTCACCGGTCTCGACTGTGACGAGCGCGAGATCTCCCTGGGAGACGGCTCGACGGTAGCCTACGACTACGCGCTCGTCACGCTCGGTTCGCAAACTGCCTACTACGGCATCGACGGGCTGAAAGAGCACTCGCTCACCCTCAAGGGTCTCGACGACGCCTTCGAGATCCACGACCAGATAAAGGAAGCCGCCCGCGACGCGACCGACGACGATCCCGCACGGGTCGTCGTCGGCGGTGCCGGTCTCTCCGGGATCCAGACCGCCGGCGAGGTCGCGGAGTTCCGCGACATGCACCACGCACCGATCGAGATCACGCTCGTCGAAGCGCTCGAAGAGATATTCCCGGGCAACGACCCCGAACTACAGGGTGCGCTCAGAAAGCGCCTGCTGGAGCGTGACGTCGAGATCTCGACCGACGATCCCATCACCGAAGCCGACGAAGAGGAGATCCACTTCCAGTCCGACGAGTCGCTCGCCCACGACGTGTTCGTCTGGACCGGGGGCATCACGGGCCGGGAGGCGATGAGCGACGCAAACTTGGAGAACGAACACAACCGAGTGAACGCCGACGCGACCTTCGAGACGAGCGACGATCGGGTGTTCGCGCTGGGCGATTCGGCCATCGTCGACCAGCCGGGAGGACCCTGCCCGCCGACCGCACAGGCCGCCTGGCAGGCCGCAGAAGTCGCCGGCGAGAACGTCGCCCGCGCGCTCCACGGCCAGCCCCTCGCCGAGTGGACCCACGAGGACAAGGGTACGGTGGTGTCGGTCGGCGACAAGGCCGTCGCCCACGACGTCGTCGGCGTCCCGGTCAACACCTTCGGCGGCCCGGCGGCGGAGTTCCTGAAGAAGGCTATCGCCGCGCGCTGGATCCGTGACGTCGGCGGGACGACACGGGCGGCGCGCGCGTGGTCGGACCTCTGAGAGCGCCTTCGACAGGACCTACGGGTTTTTCCGCGCTCGGCACCCACCGTCGAGCATGCGCGTCGCGCTGCTGTCGGTCGGTGACGAACTGCTGGCCGGCGACACGGTGAACACCAACGCCACGTGGCTCGGCACGCGTCTCACCGAACGGGGCGCGGACGTCGAGCGCGCGGTCGTCGTCCCCGACCGTATCGACGAGATCGCCGCCACCATCTCGACCCTCCACGACCGCTACGACGCCGTGCTCGTGACTGGGGGTCTCGGTCCGACCCACGACGATTTGACGATGGACGCCGTCGCGCGGGCGTTCGACCGCGACCTCGAAGAAAGCGACGAGGCGGTCGAGTGGCTCGAAGCACACGGTGGCTACGAGCGCGACGACCTCGCGGCCGGCACGACCGATCTCCCGAGCGGGGCGCGTGTCCTCCACAACGAGGCGGGCGTCGCGCCTGGCTGCGTCGTCGAAGGGGTGTATGTGTTCCCGGGTGTGCCAGACGAGATGAAGGCGATGTTCGAATCGGTTGCCGAGGAGTTTTCAGGGACTGTCAACACCGTCGAGTTCGTCTACGCCGACGAACCCGAGAGCGCACTGCTCGACAGAATAAAAGAAGTCCGCGAGCGCTTCGACGTTTCTGTGGGGAGCTATCCCGGCGAGCACGTCCGTCTCAAGGTCCAGAGCGCGGAGCAAGAGGAGGTCGCGGCGGCGGCCGACTGGCTCAGAGAGCACGTCACGCTCGTCGAGGAGTAGTCAGCGGTAGAGATACGCCCACCACACGGCGACGATGGCTAGTCCCGCGACGGTGACGGCGATACCGGCTCCGTTGATGATGCCCGTCTGCACGCCCTCCTGGAGGAGAACACCCGTGTCCATACGCGCCCTTGCCCGCCCGCCCCTTTAGGTCGTTCGAGTCGGACGGCTTTTGCCGGTGATAGTCGTACGGGAGATATGCGACGCCTCGGCTTCGTGGTGAATCCCATCGCCGGGATGGGCGGTCGCGTCGGACTGAAGGGTACCGATGGGAAGGTCACCGAGGCGCGCGAACGCGGGGCGGAACCGCGCGCACCCGAGCGCGCCCGCGAGGCACTCGAATCGCTGACCACCCACGAGGACGTCGAACTGCTCGCCGCGGGCGGCGCGATGGGCGAATCGGTCGCCACCGCGGTCGGTTTCGAGTGCGAGGTCGTCACCCATCCCTCCGAAGAGACGAGCGCCGAAGACACCCGCGACGCTGTTCGCGCGTTCGCGGAGGCGGGCGTCGACCTCGTGCTGTTCGTCGGTGGCGACGGCACCGCGGTCGACGTCGCCGAAACGCTCGCCGAACACGGTGAGGAGATACCGATATTGGGCGTGCCGGCCGGCGTGAAGATTTATTCCTCCGTCTTCGCGGTCTCGCCGCGCGCGGCCGGCCACATTGCGGCGACCTTCGAGCGCACCGCAACCCGCGAGGTCAACGACATCGACGAGGACGCCTACCGCTCGGGCGAGGTCCATACGGAGCTGAAGGCGCTCGCGGCGGTTCCCGTCGCCGAGGAGGTCCAATCGAGCAAGCAGCTCTCGGGCGGGAACGTCGAAACGCTCGCCGCGGGCGTCGCCGCCGACGCCGAGGCGGGCGTGACGTACGTGCTCGGACCCGGAAGCACGCTCGGCGCGATAAAACGCGAACTCGGGTTCGATGGCACACCACTCGGCGTCGACGTCTGGCGCGCTACGGACGAGGGTGGCGAACTGCTCGTCCGCGACGGCAGCGCCGACGAGATCGACGAGAGTCTCGGTGAGCACAACGTCGTGATGGTCTCGCCCATCGGCGGACAGGGGTTCGTCTTCGGGCGGGGCAACCAACAGATTTCCCCAGCCGTTCTCCGGGAAAGCGAAGTCGAAATCGTCGCCTCGCGGGCCAAACTCGACGATATCGGCGTGTTGCGAGTGGATACCGGCGACTCAGCCCTCGACGAGGACCTCCGTGGCTGGCGGCAGGTGCGCATCGGTCGCGTCGAGCGGCGGCTGCTGAAGGTCGTCTGACTCCGTCGCTAGTAGAAGGGGGAGGTACTTTAGTGGCGTATAGTGAAGATTAAGGCAACAGGGGGTCTCCGTGCCCGCATGGTCGAAACGCGAAAGGTCCAGCGGCTCGGTCCCTCGACGCTGGCGATGACGCTGCCCGCCGAGTGGGCGCGCGCACACGGCGTCGAGAAGGGCGACGAGGTGTCGCTGCGCTCGGGCGGGAAGGGTACTCTCACAGTGCTGCCCGAATCCGCTCAGACCGAGGAGTCACGGGCGACCATCCACGCCGCAAACATGGACGCGAGCGTGCTCGAACGCGCCATCGTCGCCCAGTACGTCCTCGGCCGTCGGGTCATCCACGTCGAGGTCGACGAGGGGACGCTCGACTCCTCGCACATCAACGCCGTCTACAACGCCGAAACCCAGTTGATGGGCCTCGGCGTCATCGAAGAAACTCCGGAGCGGATCGCCATCCGGTGTTCGGTCGATCCGGAGGACTTCACGCTCGACAACCTGCTCGAACGGCTCGAATCGACGGGTTCGACGATGCGCGACGAGGCGATGAAGGCGCTCGCGCTCGGCAACCCCGACTTCGCCGAGCGGGCGCTGAATCGCGAACGACAGGCGAACAAGATCTTCGTCCTCCTTCTGCGGCTGATCTTCACGGCCTACCAGAACCCCACCCTCGCGCGGGCGGTGGGTCTCGACGACGGCTTCCCGCTCATCGGCTACCGCTCGATCGCCAAGAACCTCGAACTCACCGCCGACAACGCCGAAGACATCGCCACGATCGCCATGGAGTCGCCGGGTCACACCCTCGACGTCGACGACGCGACGATGCGACGCATCAGGGAGTTCACCGACGCCGTCGACGAGATCTCCGAACTCGCGGTGCGGGCCGCCGTCGAGCGAGATTTCGGGATGACCGTCGAGGTGCGCGAGCGCTTCGCCGAGATCAACGACCGCGAGAGCGAGATCCTCGACGACCTGCCCGAGATGGGCAACGAGGCGCTGTTGCGGGTGCGCGAAGTGCTCGTCAGCCTCGCTCAAACGGCTCAGTACGCCGTCCGCAACGCCGAAATCGCCACGAACCTCGCGCTCAACGAGGAGTCGGTTCACACGACCATCACGTAGCCCGCCCCTATGTCCGATCGCGTCCCGTCATCGGTTTAGGCTCCCACCCCCTATCGCGACCGATGGACGACAGCGTGCTCGACGCCATTGGGTCGCCGCTGGTGCGAGTGGATTCGCCGCCGGGAACGACCGTCGCCGCGAAGGTCGAATCGAAGAACCCGGGCGGATCGGCGAAGGACCGGCCCGCGAAGGCGATGGTCGAGGCCGCAGAGCACGAGGGGCTCCTCGAACCGGGCGCACACATCGTGGAGCCGACCAGCGGCAACACGGGGATCGGACTCGCCGTGGTCGCGGCGGCGAAGGGCTACGACCTCACGGTCGTGATGCCCGCCTCGAAATCAGAGGAACGCAGGAACATCATGGCCGCCTACGGCGCGGACCTCGAACTCGTCGACGGGGAGATGGATAGCGCGAGAGAGCGCGCCGACGAGTTGGAAAGTCAGGGAATGGTCCAGCTCCGCCAGTTCGAGAACCCCGCGAACGCCCGCGCGCACTACGAGACGACCGCCGAGGAGATCCTGGAGCAGATCGACGGACGAAGCGTCGATGCGCTCGTCGCCGCGGTCGGTACCGGGGGAACGATCACCGGCATCGGCAGCCGGTTGCGCGAGGCGTTTCCCGAGATGGAGGTCGTGGCCGTCGAACCCGACACCAACGCCGTGCTCTCGACCG
Source organism: Halococcus sediminicola (assembly GCF_000755245.1). NCBI lineage: Archaea > Methanobacteriati > Methanobacteriota > Halobacteria > Halobacteriales > Halococcaceae > Halococcus > Halococcus sediminicola. The sequence goes on from NZ_BBMP01000011.1 coordinate 126,538, forward strand.
GCGAGGCGGGTGCGGACGACTTCGAGGGGATGGGACCAGGCTTCGTGAGCGACGTTCTCGATACCGACCTGCTCGATACGATCGAAACGGTGAGTCTCGACGCCGCCGAGGACGAGTGTCGACGACTCGCCGAGGAGGAGGGGATTCTGGTGGGCCAATCGAGCGGCGCGTCAAACGTCGTCGCCCGCCGGGTCGCCGACCGCCTCGCTGACGATGTCAGTAGTGGCGATACGGTCGATACCGACGACCCGCTCGTCGTGACCGTCTTCTGGGACAGCGGCGAGCGCTACATGTCGACGGGAATGTTCGAGCGGTAATCAGCCCGGACCTATCGGGTATATCGAAGGGAAACGGGTCCGATTCGCCGGTTTCCGAACGGCTTTTCGGCCGTCGACCCTTCGATTCGATGTATGTCTCAAGAGCAGTTCAGTCCCGACAGCGTCGAGCGCGCGAACGGCATGCCGATGCTCGGTCTCGGCACGTGGGAGAACGAAGACCCCGAACAGTGCGTCGAGAGCGTCCGGAGCGCCCTCGAAACGGGCTATCGCCACGTCGACACCGCACAGGCCTACGGCAACGAGGAGAGCGTCGGCGAGGGCATCGCACAGGCCGACGTCCCGCGCGAGGAAATCTTCCTCGCCACGAAGGTCTGGACGTCGAACCTGAACTACGACGACGTGATTCACTCCACGACCGAGAGCCTCGACAAACTCGGCGTCGAGTCGGTGGACCTGCTCTACACCCACTGGCCGGCCGAGGAGTACGACCCCGAGGACACGCTGGCGGCCTTCGCCGAACTCAAAAGTCAGGGAAAAATCGACCGCATCGGCGTCTCGAACTTCGAGCCCGAACACCTCGACAAGGCTCGGGAAGTGCTCGACGAGCCGATCTTCGCCAATCAGGTCGAGTGTCATCCGTTGCTGCCCCAGCAGGAACTCCGCGAGTACTGCGACGACCACGACATCGAACTCGTCGCGTACTCGCCGCTCGCGCGCGGGAAGGTCTTCGAGATCGACGAACTCTCCGAAATCGCCGACAAACACGACGCCAGCGAGGCACAGGTCAGTCTCGCGTGGCTCCGCGCGAAGGGCGTCACCGTGATCCCGAAGGCCACGAGCGACGACCACATCGAAGACAACTGGGCCTCCCTTGGCGTCGACCTCGACGACGAGGACATCGAGACCATCGACGACATCGACGAGCGAGAACGGCAGGTCGACCCCGACTTCGCGCCGTGGTAAGAACCGCTCGCGGCGACTGACCGGTTTACCAACCCTTATTCTCACAGCACTCCGAGGATGAGCATGGAGTTCGACCTCGGAAAGACGGTCGGGGCGTTCGTGGTGCTGTTCGCCATCATCGCCATCGGCACGTTCATGAGTCCGATGGCGAGTAGCACCGTGATGATGGTGCTCGGCGGTCTGCTCGTCTTCGGCGTCCTCACACTGTTCATCGGCATCCAGCACGGCGAGTACCGCGCGATGCGATAGCCGAACGGGCCAGCGGTCGCGGTCTTTGTATTGTCCACCAAGCCATCCTGATTCCGTGTTTTCCGTGCCAATAGAGTGCAATAGAAGGTTATTAGGATCCCGCCCGGACCGACCCTATGGAATACACGACCCTCGGCGACACGGGCATGGAGGTCAGTCGGATCTGTCTCGGCTGTATGGGCTTCGGCGGGGACGGCGGCGGCGAGATGTTCGACTGGACCGTCGACGAACCCGAAGCTACCGAGGTCATCGAGCGCGCCATCGACCTGGGTATCAACTTCTTCGATACCGCGAACATCTATTCGTACGGCGAGAGCGAAGAAATCCTCGGCAACGCGCTCGACGGATACGACCGCGACGAACAGGTCGTCGCCACCAAAGTCCACGGCCAGATGCGCGACGACGACCCCAATTCTGGAGGACTCTCCCGGAAGACCATCGAACAGGAACTCGACAACTCGCTCGACAGGCTGGGAATGGACACCATCGACCTCTACCAGATTCACCGCTGGGATTACGATACGCCCATCGACGAGACCCTCGGCGCGCTCGACGACGCGGTGCGCCGCGGCATGATCAGATACATTGGTGCAAGTTCGATGTGGGCCCGTCAGTTCGCCGACGCGCTCCATACGAGCGACAGGGAGAGCCTCGAACGGTTCGTGACGATGCAAAATCATTATAATTTTGTCTATCGCGAGGAAGAACGCGAGATGCTGCCGCTCACAGACGAGGAAGGCGTCGGCGTCATCCCGTGGAGTCCGCTGGCGGGTGGCTATCTCGCCCGCCCGCACGACCAGAGCGACGCGATGCGCGAGATGACCGCCGAGCGCTACGGCTCGCCCCAGAGCGAGGAGATCAACGAGCGCACCCAAGAAATCGCCGACGAAAAGGGCGTCTCGATGGCCCAGATCGGTCTCGCGTGGCTACTCCACAAAGACGTCACCGCGCCGATATACGGCACGACGAGCGTCGAGCACTTGGAGGATGCCGTCGAGGCGCTCGACATCGACCTTTCGGACAGCGACATGGAGTACCTCGAAGAGCCCTACGAACCGATGGCCGTGCTCGGCCACGAGTAGCGACCCCGACTCGAACGCCAAAACGACACGCTCGCCGTGTCGCCGGTTCACACGGCGGCGTGAAGTCACAAACTCTTTTAGCCCGCTAATTATATCTCATTACGCCATGTCAGCTCAGTTCCCCGAGTACCTCAACGTCGATTACGACGACGGCGAGGGCGATGATCCCGAAGACTACCCGACCATCGAGGACAAAATCGAGAAGGCCATCGCCGTCACCAAGCAGGGTCTCGAACAGTACGACAACCCCGCGGTGATGTGGACCGGCGGTAAGGACTCGACGCTCGTGCTCTACTTCATCAAGGAAGTCGCCGAGCGCTTCGACCTCGAAACCCCGCCCGCCATCTTCATCGACCACTACCAGCACTTCGACGAGATCCACGACTTCGTCGAGAAATGGGCCGACGAGTGGGACCTCGACGTGCGCTACGCGCGCAACGAGGACATCGGTAGCTACGTCGACGAACACGGTCTCGAACCGGGCGACGACATCGACATCAACGATCTCTCGGAGCACAACCAACACCACGTCCGGAACATCCTCGAATACGAGGAGGACACATTCCCGTTCCTGCTCGACACCTACGTCGGCAACCACCTGCTCAAGACGGTGGCGCTCAACGACGCCCTCGAAGAGTACGACGTCGACGGCATTCTCTCGGGGATTCGCTGGGACGAACAGGAAGCGCGCGCCAACGAGACGTTCTTCAGCCCGCGCCACGACCCCGACATCTACCCGCCCCACGACCGCGTCCAGCCGATCCTCCAGTTCGAGGAGCGCGACGTCTGGGACGCCTTCTGGAACTTCGTCGTGCCCGAGACCGTCGAGAACTTCCCCGACGAGGGCTACGTGCCACAGAGCGCCGACGACCTTCCCGAGGGTGTTTCTCACGAGGATATCCCCATCAGCCCGAAGTACTTCGCCGGCTTCCGCTCGCTGGGTAGCGAGATAAGTACGGAAAAGTCCGACGAGGAACCCGCATGGCTGCAGGACCTCGAAGGCACGACCGAGCGCGCGGGCCGCGCCCAGGACAAAGAAGACCTGATGGAGCGCCTGCGCGACCTCGGCTACATGTAGCACTTTTGCTACGCTCGCGGCCTTCGGCCGCTCACTCGCAAAACCTGCACTAAAAGCCTCGTCGTTCCCTGCGGTCACTCCTCGGCCCGCTCGCTCGTTTCACTCGCTCGCGGTCTGACGACTTCGCTTCCCGCACCCGCACAGCACCGCAGAAGCCCTCACTCACTTCGTTCGCTCGCCCTTCATCCGCCAGGAACCGCCCCACAACCGCGCAGCGACCGCGACCGCACCGCTCGGCGGCCGATGGCCGCTCCGCCGACCGCCACTGCCGGCCGCTCAGTAGAGGTCGTCGAGGTCCGCTTCGACGTGGCTGTGTTCGTCGGCCGGAAACTCGTCGTTCTCGACGGCTCCGACGTAGTCCGAGATCGCGCGCTCCATCTCGCCGCGCACGTCACCGAAGGATGCGGCAAACGGCGGGATGCGCTCGCCGAGTCCGAGCACGTCGTTGGCGACGAGTACCTGCCCGTCACAGTCCTGTCCCGCACCGATGCCGATGGTCGGAATCGAGAGCTGGTCGGTGATCTGGGTGGCGAGGTTCGCCGGCACGTGTTCGAGCACGAGCGCAAACGCGCCAGCATCCTCGTGGGCGTCGGCAAGCGCCGCAATCTCCTCGGCGGCCTCACGGCTGGTTCCCTGCCGCGCGTAGCCCAGTTGGTTGACCTTCTGGGGAGTGAGTCCGAGGTGGGCCATCACGGGAATCCCGAGGTTCGCGAGGCGTTCGGTCAACTCGATAGTATGCGGGCCACTTTCGAGTTTGACGGCGTGTGCACCTGCCTCCTTGAGCATCCGTCCGGCGTTTTTGATGCTCTCGGCTTCGTCGACGCCGAAACTGAGGAACGGCATGTCCGCGATGACGAGCGTCTCGTCGGTCGCACGCGCGACCGCGCCAGTCCGACTGGCGATTTCGTCTACCGTCACGGGAAGCGTCGAGTCGTACCCGAGGGATGCGTTGCCCATGCTGTCGCCGACGAGGATCGCGTCGACGCCCGCCCGCTCGCAGGCCGCCGCCGTCGGCGTGTCGTAGGCGGTCAGCATCGTCAGCGGCGCGTCGCCGGGACGGAACTCACCGACTGTCGTTGGCATGAACACATCTCACGCCCGGTGGGGGTTAAACGTATCCGAAACCCCCGACCACACGACTTATCGCCGCGCGCGCGGACTTCCCACCGTGCCCGACCCAGTCGAGACCTCAGACCCAGAGGGCGTCGACTACGGCTGGGTGATGCAGGTCACGTTCGTCCTCACCATCGTCGTCGGCGCGCCCGTGGTCGCCGTCCTCTCGACGGGCACGCCGCTCGACTCGTGGAACGCGCGCGTCTCGTTTGCAGTGCGCGTCGGCGCGGTCGTCTGGATTCTCGTCGCACTCTGCGTCTACGGCTACGCACGCCGAACCCAGACTCAGTAGCTCGTCGGCCCGTCGCCAACGTACGAAAACTGCGTGCCGGCACGCTCTGCGGCCTCCTCGTCGCCCGCCGAATCACCGACGAAAAGGGTATGCTCGGGCGTCGCGCCGAGTTCCTCGACGGCGGCCAGCAGCGGTTCTGGCGCGGGCTTTCGCTCGGGAACCGAATCGCGGCCGACGACGCTTTGCATCACTCCGTCGAGGTCGTGCTTTGCGAGCGCGATGCGACAGGCCTCCTCGCAGTTGAGCGAGCAGACCCCAATTGGAAGGCGGGTCTCGATCTCATCGGCGAAAGCCAGTCGGCGCGACTCGTGTGCGCCGTCGCGCTCGGCCGCGGCAATGAGCGACTCGACCTCGCTCTCGACACCCACTCCCTCGGCGGCGTCGAGCATGGCCCACGCATCGAGACCGGCGGGGTCGACGTCCTCGGTTTGCAGGACCTCGGCGATGTCCGCCTCGACGGCCTGCCAATCGACGGTGAGACGCACGAGCGTGCCGTCGAGGTCGTAGACCACGGCTTCGACGTCGTCGGGGACGGTGACGGTCATACCGGAGCGAGGATAGGACGCGGGAAGTCGGCTTCGATTAGTCGAGCAGTTCGCGCGCGATGACGTTCTTCTGGATGTCGGTCGTCCCCTCGTAGATGGTGGTGATCTTCGCATCGCGGTAGAGGCGCTCGACACCGCCCTCAGTGGTGTAGCCGTAGCCACCGTGGATCTGGACGGCCTCGTTGGCCACCTCGACGGCGCTCTCGCTGGCGAACCACTTCGCCATGCTCGCGGCCTCGCGGTACCCCTCGCCCCCGTCGGCCCGCCGGGCCGCATCCCGCGTCAGCAGCCGCGCGGCCTGCGCCTTCGTCCGCATCTCGGCGAGTTTGTGGCGAATCGTCTGAATCTCACTGATAGAATCGCCGAACTGCTCGCGCTCCTGGGAATAGGCGAGCGACTCGTCGAGTGCGTGCTGGGCGAGACCCACGGCTTGGGAGGCGATGGCAATGCGTCCCCCAGTCAGAATCGACAGCGCCGCCGACAGCCCTCGACCCTCCTCAGTCAGTCGGTTCTCGGCCGGAATCCGTGCGTCGTCGAAGGTCAGGCTCGTCGTGTCGCTCGCGCGCAGGCCGAGTTTGTCCTCCCTGGGACCGACCTCCAAGCCTTCGGTATCCTTCGGAACGAGGAACTGCGTGATGCTTCGGTCGTCCTCGCGGTCGGTCTTCGCGAAGAGGATGATGACTCCGGAGCGCTCGCCGTTGGTGATCCACTGTTTGTCGCCGTTGATGACGTACTCGTCGCCATCGCGCCGTGCCTCGGTGCTCATCGCGGCGGGGTTCGAGCCGGCATGCGGCTCGGAGAGCGCGAACGCGCCCACTGGGCGGCCATCTACCATCTCGGGCAGCCAGCGCTCGCGGTGGTGTTCGTCGCCGAACTCGGCGATACAGGAGGTGGCGAGACAGTGGACCGACAGCGCCGTCGCCACGGCGAGCATTCCGCCGGCGAGTTCCTCGTTGACGATGCTGTAGGTGAGCGAATCGGCATCGAAGCCGCCATACTCTTCGGGCGTCGTCAACCCCGTCATGTCCAGTTCGGCGAGCCCGTCCCAGACGTCCTCAGGAAAGCGCTCCTCGCGGTCGGCCGCCTCGGCTTCCGGTCGGATCTCCTCGCGGGCGAACTCCCGCACCGTGTCACGAATCGCGCGCTGTTCGGCGGTGAGGTCCATATCCCCGAATACGAGCGGGCGGGCAAAAGCCGTCCGCTCCACAGACCCGTTCAGGAATCGACGAGCGTCACGTCGAGACGGTCTTCGAGCGCTTCGACCAGCGACCCACCGACATCGGCGCGGGCGGCCCGCCCGTCCTCGATCGCGTCGAGGCTCTGCGGGTCGGCGTCGAGTTCCGCGGCCAGCTCTTCGGTAGAGAGGCCCGCCTTCTCGCGCGCGCCCCGTGCCCGGTCGCCGTAGCCCGAGACGAGATACGGCAACTGGTCGCGGTCGTAGTTCGTCCCCTCGCGCTCCCAGTGGCTCGAATCACCCGTTTGGGAATCCGCGAGTTTGGCGACGTTTCTGGCCGCCCGCTGTCGGCTGTTACGTTCGCGGCCGCCGGAACCTCCGCCTCCACCACTTCCGCCTCCGCCGCTTCCGCCACCCCCGCGCTGCGACCGGCGATCCCCTTCACCGTGGGGTACGCAGTCGGGGCAGAGATCGAGTTCCGCCCCAGCGACCGTCGCCGCCGTCAGGTCGTCGGTCGTCTTTCCACAGAGTTCACAGCTCCCGCCACCACCCGCCGAATCGCCGGTGGAGTATTTTGCCATACCGCGTCTTGGTGGGTGAGCGGTATAATTCGTCCGCCCCACTTTTTTACTCCTCGGGTGGCCTCCCTGCGGTCGGCCACCACTCGTCGCAAAAACCTGGACTAAAAACTCCCGCTCGCTCCCGTCGGTCGCTCGCGGTTCGATATCTATCCCTCCGCTACCGCCACCGCAACAGCCCACATACCTCTCCAACCGATTCGCTTCGCTCGTTGCACTCGTTCGCTCATCCACCGTCAGAGCTTTGCTCTGACGAGCCTGCACTCGCTTTGCTCGTACAGACCTCGCGCGAGTCGTGTGCTTCGCACACTCCCGCGCGCCACCGCTACCGACTCATCTGGCCCGGAGTTACTGCTCGGCTTGCCACTCCTCGATACACTCCTCGTCACAGAAATGGAGATCCTCGTTTGCCTCGGCATCGTCGTCGAGCGTTTCCCATTCGAGCGGGTCGAGACGCGCGCCACAGTTTTCGCACGTCGCGCGCTCGGTCTCTCTACCGGGATTCGGCGTCGTGTCGCTTGGCTCGTCCATCGGTCGTGGAACGCTCTCGACACACTCCAGTCCATCGACTGCCGCGCCCACTCATAAACAGCCACTCATTCCGGGAGCAACGGATTTCACGGCGGCCCGCGAGCGTCCATGCGCACATGGATTTCGGACTCGACGACAAGACGGCACTCGTCACCGGCGGCGGCGGACGCATCGGCAGCGAGGACTGTGAGGTTCTCGCCGAGGAAGGCGCGGAGGTCGTCGTCCTCGACGTGGACGAAGAGGGTGCGGAGACCATCGCCGACGGCATCGAAGACGACGGTGGCACGGCCCACGCCGTCGAGTGCGACCTGACCGACCACGACGAGGTCGCCTCGACTATCGACGCCATCCGCGAGGAGACGGGTGGAATCGACGTGCTCGTGAACAACGCCGGGATGGTCGACGCCCGCGCACGGGTCGGGGACTTCGAGGACGACATCTGGGAGCGCGATCTGGCCGTGAACCTCACCGGCTCGTACAACGTCACCCGCGAGGTCTTCCCGGCGATGTGCGAGCGCGGCTGGGGGCGCATCATCACCATGTCCTCGATGGCGGGCTGGCAGGGCGGCTTTGGCCAACTTTCCTATTCGGCAACCAAGGCGGCACTCATCGGCTTCGGCAAGACGCTCGCGCTCGAAGGCGCTCAATCCGGTGTGACCTCGAACGTCGTCGCGCCGAGCATCGTGGTGGGTGCGCTCGCCGACCTCCCACCAGACCAGTTGGAGGAGGTCGACGAACACTTCGCGCGCATCGCCAAGGCAACTCCCATGCGCCAGCTCGGCCGCGAGGCGGACGTCGCCAATCTGGTCGCCTATCTCGCGAGCGAGCAGTCGAGCTACATCACCGGCCAAGTGGTCGGCGTCACCGGCGGTATCGACCTCTTCACGTTCTGAGCGGCGCTCCGGGTTCGTTTCGCAAAAATCGTGGTCGAGGTTCAGTTCGCGTATTTCTCGTCGGCGAACTCGGCGTCGGGGTTGCCCGCGAGGTCGGTCAGCTTGACGGCGGCGTCGGAGTACTGGAGGATCTTCTGCATGTCGCCGTCGAGTTCGAAATCGCCGCCCATCAGCCCGTCGATGACACCCATCTCCTGTTTCAGCAGTGCTTTCCAGTTGTCGGTGGTCGCCGACAGGAGAAAGCCCTCGTCGACCTCGTCGGGGTCGTCGATGAGTCTCGCGCCAGTACATTTGCCGTCTTCGAGACCCAAGAACGCGTGGCCGACGTGGCCGTCGCCGCCGTCTTCTTCGACGTACTGGTCGAGTTCCTCTTGGAGGTACGCGGGCATCTCGTCGGTGTTCATCTCGTCGATGGGCATCTCGGTCATCTTGAAGACGAAGTCGCCGTTGAAATCGGTGCCCCAGCCCTCGCTCACCTCCGCGTACTCGTCGTCTCCATTGATCTGGTCTTCGTACTCGGCGAACCACGCCTGACTCGGGAACAACAGCGGGTCCGGATCGTAGTCGACATCAGTCATTGAATGACACCGGTTGACGATTCGCAGCCACACCAATGAAGATTCCTCGGTGCATTCGCGGCCATTTATATACTTGACGAGCGTACCGCGCGAAAGCTATATGCACTCGGTGTGCCCACTCGTGGTATGCGGTACGTCACCTTCGTTCTCATCCCGCCCGACGGCGGCCTCCACCCCTCCGACCGACGACTGGCCGAGGACGGGGACGTGACGCGCACGGCGCTGCACAACATCAATCGCCTCGACGACGGGACCGCCGTCACGCTCTACCAACTCGACGGTACTGTCGAGCGCGTCGACGAAATCCTCGCCGACTGTCCGGAGGTGCTCGCCTACAACGTCTCGGCGACCGGCGACAGCGTCCACGCCTACATCCACTTCGAGACGAACGCCACCGTCGCCGGCCTGCTCGCCGTGCCCCAATCGCACGAGATCGTCCTCGACACGCCCATCGAGTACACCCCACGGGGTGGACTCCGCATGACCGTCATCGGCGAGGAGGCGACGATCCGGGAGACGATAGCGACCGTTCCCGACGACGTGCGGCTCAAACTCGAAGAAACAGGGGAATACGAACCGAGCGCCAGACGGCTGTTCGACCGGCTCACCACCCGCCAACAGGAGACCCTTCGAGTCGCCATCGAGGCGGGCTACTACGAGGTCCCGCGCCGGGCGACACACGCCGACGTCGCCGAGGAACTCGATAGGACTGGGGGCACCGTCGGCGAACACCTCCGCAAGATCGAGGCGGCGGTGCTCACCGCCATCGTCCCATAACCACTTTTTTACTTGCTACGAGACGGCGAAGCCGTCTCGGCATCACGAGAGGCGCTTCGCGCCTCTCGAACGACTTCGCGCTCGTTCGCAGTGAACTGCGCTCACTCCGTTCGCGCGGATGCTACACTCACCACACCGAACCGCCGCCGCACAGCACCGCCGAAGCCCGCACCGCCGCACATCGCCCCAGCAGATTTATGCTCACCACCGGAGCAGTTCACACCGTTACCATGACCGACCCGACGGAGCCACCGGAACTCGCCCGCGAGGACGTGCTGAGGCTCGACGACCCACAGTTCACGGACGACAACGTCGCGCTCGTCACCGGTGCTGGCTCGGGCATCGGCCGGGCGACCACACTCGCGCTCGCCCACAATGGCTTGACCGTCGCGGCGACCGACGTCGACGAAGACGGTCTCGACGAGACGGTCACCAAACACGACGAACTCGATCTCGACGGGGCGGTCGAGACGGTCGCCGGCGACCTGACCGACGATGGAGACATCGAGCGTGCCGTCGAGCGGGCGGCCGACTGCGGGCAGATTCGCTTTCTAGCGAATATCGCTGGCCTGCAAACGGTGGCTCCAATCGAGGAGTTCCCGATGGAGAAATATGACATGATGCAGGAGGCGATGCTCCGCGCGCCGCTGGCCCTGACGAAGGGCTGTCTCCCCCACATGCGCGACGGTGGCGGCGGCGCAGTGGGGAACATGTGCTCGATTCACGGTCACTACGTCACCCGCGACAAGGTCGCCTACAACATGGCGAAGTTCGGCCTCCGGGGTCTCACCCAGTCCATCGCCGCCGAGGGCGACGGCGACGTCCGCGCCTTTTCCTTCTCGACGGCCTACGTGAAGACGCCGCTCGTCACGGACCAGATCGCTGACACGGCTGAGGAGCGGGGCATTAGCGAACAGGAAGTCGTCGAGGACGTCATGCTCGGCGAAGCGAGAGTCAAGGAGATGATGGACCCCATCGAGGTGGCGAACGTCTTCACGATGGGCTTTTCCGAGCACGCGAGCCACCTCGACGGTGGCGACCTCCTCTTCGACGGCGGCTACACGCTGACCTACTGACTACGCCTCTACCGCCAGCAACTCCGCCGCCACACGCACCATCTCGCTGGCGTCGGCCTCGCGGAGGCGCTCGTCGCCGAGCAGGAGGCGCAGGCGCGGGCGGCCGACGTCGATGGGCACTTTCTCGGTCTCGACGAGACCTGCCTCTTCGAGGCGCGTCTTCTTGCGCGAGAAGGTCGCCCGGCTGGCGACGCCGACGTTCTCGCCCCACGTGCTGATGTCGTACAGCAGCGCCTCGTTTCTGGCGGCGGCGAGCAGGCTGACGTCCACCACGTCGAGGTCGCCCGCCGACTCGGCGAGCGCGACGCGCATCGCCTCGAAATCCGCGGCCAGTTCCGCACCGAACTCGGTTTCGAGCGTCTCCCGGACCCGCGACAGCGGCGGCGTGCGCAGGGTGAACGGCTCGGCATCCGTCCAGCGGTTGGCGTACTCGTTGCGCGCAGCACCGACGAACTCGGCGTCCTCGGTGGCGAGTCCGGCGGTCCGTTCGTCGGTGACGACGAGCGAGACGACCCGCTCGTCGGTGAGCAACAGCGGCCCGCCGAGGCGCTCGGCGCTCGTTCGCAGCGACAGCACCTCGTCGGCGACCAGATCGGCGACGGTGCTGGCGTCGGTGAACCCGCTCACCGTCTCCTTGAGCACCGACTCCGTGGCCAGCAGGCGAACGGTCGACGCGCTCTCGGGCTCGGAGAGTACCGCTACCAGTCCGTCGATGACCGTCGGCGACGGGCCGACGATGAGCAGTTCCTCGGTATCGCCGTCGAGAACCGCACGGCAGACGTCGGCGACGTTCTTTTCTATCCGGGTGGGCTGCATTGTGGTGTTCATCCGAATAGGACAATGGACGGCGCTCACGTAACGAATCGGTCTAGCTGTTTAAAACGAGTGTTCGGCGGGAGTGCGAGCGCCCCGTGCTCTCGGTCAGTGGAGTTTGAGTTCGATGCGCCGGTCGTCGGGGTCGCGGACGTAGGCCGCCCAGTCGCGGCCGTACACGCCAAGTCGTTCGCGCGGCTCGCCTTCCTCGACCTCGATGCCCGCCTCCCGGAGGTCGTCGAGCAGCGTCGTCATCGTCTCCCGCGTATCGGTCTCGTTCGAGCGCAGCAAGATACAGACGTGCTCGCCGTCGACGTCGAACGGTTCCTCCGTAGGGACGAGATGGAGGTGTCGACCGCCGGCGGCCACAGCGACGAACGGCAGTTCGTCGCGCTCGAAGCGCTCGCGGTCGCGGACTGGGAGTCCGAGCAGGTCGTGGTAGAACCCGAGCGCCCTGTCGATGTCGCCGACGCGGATGGCGACGTGGTCGAGGTCGACCGGTTCGAACGTCATACATAGAAGTGAGTCTCGGCGGGACAAAAGCCCGCGGGCCGGTAAGTGCGACCCGGCAATTCATGGCCGCCGAGCGCGACCGCACGGTATGACTTCCGCATCACCCGAGCGGTTCGCGCCGGCCATCGACGGGCACACGCACCTGATGCCCGAGCGCCTGATGGGCGCGATTCGTGGCGCGCTCGCCGAACAAGCCGGCTGGCAGTTCGACCATCCGACCACTCGGGAGGGGATGGAAGCGCAGTTCCGGGAAGCGGGCGTCGAACGCTACATCGCGCTGCCGTACGCCCACAAGCCGGGTATGGCCGCCGACCTGAACGAGTGGGTGCTCGACCGCGCCGCCGGCTCCGAGATGACCATCCCGTTCGCCACCGTCCACGGCGACGACGACGTCGAAACCGTCGTGAAAGAGGCGTTCGCGGCCGGCGCACGCGGGCTGAAGTTCCAGTGTCCGGTCCAGAAGAGCGGACCGGCCGACCCGCGCCTCGATCCGGCCTTCGAACTCGCTGCCGAGTACGACAAACCGATCCTCTTTCACGCCGGTACCGCACCCCTATACGAGGACAGCCCGCATGTCGGCATCGAGGCGTTCACGGAATTCACCGAATCCTACCCCTCGGTGCGTGCGGCCTGTGCCCACATGGGAGCCTTCGAAACTGACGAATTCCTCGCGCTCGCCGAAGACCACGACAACGCCTTCCTCGACACCTCCTTCGTCATGTCGACCGAAGCCGAGCAATACGTCGGCTCGGCGATCGAGGTTCCGAACGAGCGGCTTGAAGCGCTCTCGGAGTCGATCTTCTATGGGTCGGACTACCCGAACATCCCCTATCCCTACAAGTGCGAGCGCGCCGAGCTGTTGGACCGGAACCTCTCCGAGAGCGCGTTTCGGGACCTCTTCGCCCACACGGCCGAGCGCTTCCTCGGCGAGCGCTGAGAGCGGGCGACGAAACGGCTTTCACCGGTCCGGCTGTCCCTCTGCTGTGACGCAGGTCTGTCTCGTCGGCGGCGATTGTGATGTCCGCTACGAACTGCTCTCCCGGGAGACCGCCCGGCGAGCGCTCTCGACGTACGATCTTTCCGAACCTTACACGAACACGCTACAACTCACGACCGTGAGCCTCGGCGCGGCGGTCTCCCTTCTGAACGACCTAAACTGGTATCTCGTCCGCTTTGCGAGCGACGCGCTCGTTCTCGAACCCTCGATCACCGAGGATGAATGGCTCTCGCGCCCGTTCGCCGAGGCAGTGCGCGACGGTCACATCGACCCCGACGAGACCGGCCATGCATACAGAATCTATCCTATCGAGGACGGGGCGCTCGCCGAGCCGACGGTTTCGACCGAACCGAACCACGAAGACGGACTCGTCGTCCGCATCACCGACGACGAATTCGACGGCTGAGAATCAGTCGGCCTGAGTGGGGTTTTCGAGCGCGCTCTCGATCGGCTCGTCGCCGGCCAGAATCTCGAACGTCTCGCCGTGGGTGCTCGCCATGTCGAGGGCAGCGACCAGTGTGTGAGCAACGTTGGCACGAGTGATTTCGCCGCGGTCGAGTTTCCGTGCCGCCCGGATTTCGTCGGTCGCGGGGTCGTCGGTCAGCGCACCGGGCCGGACGATGGTGTACGTCAGATCGGATTCTTGGAGACGGGCGTCGGCCGCCTGTTTTGCGAGCAAGTAGTCGTAGAGCGCGTCGGGACTGTCGTCCGGACTGTCGGCGTTCATCGAACTGAGCATGACGAACCTATCGACACCTTCGGCTTCGGCGGCCTCGATCATCCCGATCGCGCCGTCGCGGTCGACGCCCTCGACGTCCTCGCCACCCGACCCGGCCGCGAAGACGATGGCGTCGTGGCCGGCCACCGCGTGCGTGACGTCCTCGGTCAGGTCCGCGACGACCGTCTCGACGCCGAAATCCGCCATCTCTCCTGTCTGTGACTCTTTGCGAACCATCGCCGTCGCTGCGTGGTCGCTCTCGCTCAGAAGTTCAGTAATGTGCTTGCCGACCCCGCCGTGTGCGCCCGCGATGAGTACGTTCACACCATCCATTCGGTCGGGAGCGCCCTAAACCGTCGGTTTCGGCCGTCAGTAACCGCGCTCGACGAGATACTCCGCCAGCCCGCAGAGCAGTTCGCGCGCCTCGTTTTCGGGGAGGACGTCCAGGTGGGATTTCCCCCGTTCGACGAGGTCGCGGCTCAGCGTGCGCGCGTACTCGATGCTGCCCGCCTCCTCCAGGACGGCGACGGCAGCGTCGATCTCCGCTTCGGTCACCGCTTCCGGGTCGTCGGTTTCGACGAGCGCCTCGACGTCGACACCCTGTTCGCGGGCGTGGAGCGTGACCGCCGTGCGTTTGCCCTCGACGAGGTCGCTGCCGCGCTGTTTGCCCAACCGTTCGCTCGGCACCGTGAGGTCGAGCACGTCGTCGCGGATCTGGAAGGCACGGCCGACGTCGAGACCGTACGCCCCGAGCGCGTCGGCGGTCTCCTGATCCGCGCCGAGCAGGAGGGCAGGGATCCGTGCGGCCGCCGCGTAGAGGACGGCGGTTTTCTGCTCGACCATGTGGATGTACTCGTCGGTCGTGACGCCAGCGCGGCGCTCGAACTCGACGTCGAGCGACTGACCCTCACAGATACGCGTACAGGTCTGTGCGAGTTCGGAGAGCGCCTGCACCGTGCGCTCGGCCGGTGCGCCGGTTTCGAGCATGAACTCGAAGGCCTTCGCGTAGAGCGTGTCGCCAGCGAGGATCGCCGTTTCGTTGTCGAAGGCCCGATGAACGGAGGGCACGCCCCGTCGGAGGTCGTCGGCGTCCATGATGTCGTCGTGAATCAGCGTAAACGACTGGATGGTCTCGATGCTCACCGCCGCCGCCATCACGTCGATGTCGCGTTCCCCGTCGAGCGTCGGGACGGTCTCGTACGACTCGCTCGCCGCGCCGTCGACGAGCGCCTCGGCGACCAGCAGCGTCAGCGCGGGCCGGAGGCGTTTGCCACCGGCGTCGAGCAGGTGCCGCGAGGCTCGGTAGAGCCGTTCGGGGTCCTCGATGGGCAGGCGCTCGTCGAGCGCCGCGTTGACCAGTTCTCGTCGGGTCTCGATGGCCGCCTCGACCGCCGACGCGCTCATTCGACCAGCGAGATGACGTTGCCGTTGCGCGTCGCGTGGAGGTCCCGACCCATCCGGTAGCCCTGACTCTCGGCGAGGTCGATGTACCGCGCGAGATGCTCCATGTCGTTGTGGGCGGGAATCACGTGGTGGGGCTGAATGGCGTTCAGCATCTCGTAGTGGCCCTCTTGGGACATGTGTCCCGAGACGTGGACGTCGTCGTAGATGCGTGCGCCCTGCATTCTGAGCAGTTGTTCGGACTGGTAGCGCTGGCCCTCGTTGGTCGGCTCGGGGATGACGCGCGCGCTGAAGATTACCTTATCGCCCTCGTCGAGCTGGTAGGGCGTCTCGCCCCGCCCCATTCGGGTCAGCATTGCGCGCGGCTCGCCCTGGTGGCCCGTGACGATGGGCAGGAAGTTCTCCTTGCCCTCGTTCATGATTCGTTTGAATGTCCTGTCGACGGACTGGCGATGGCCGAACATGCCGAGGTCGTCGGGGAAGTCCACGAAGTCCAGCCGCTCGGCCGTGCCGGAGTACTTCTCCATCGAACGTCCGAGGAGCACGGGCTGACGGCCGATGTCCTTGGCGAACTCGACGATGGAGGTCACGCGGGCGATCTGGCTCGAGAAGGTGGTGGCGACGATACCGCCATCGTAGTCCTCCATGCTGTACAGCACGTCCTTGACGTGGTTGCGTGCGTGTTGCTCGCTCGGCGTGCGGCCCTTGCGCCCGGCGTTCGTACAGTCCTCGATGTAACAGAGCACACCCTCGCCCTCGCGACCGATCTCGCGGAAGCGGTCCATGTCGATGGGGTCGCCGATGACGGGCGTGTGGTCCATCCGTTTGTCCAGCCCGTAGATGATCGAGCCCTCTGGCGTGTGGAGCACGGGGTTGATGGCGTCGATGATGGAGTGAGTGACGTTGACGAACTCGAGTTCGAGTCCCTCGCCGATCTCCATCGTCTCGCCGGCATCCATCTTCACGAGGTCGTTGCCCACCCCGAACTTCTCCTCGCTTTCGACCTGCTGTTGGACGAGTTCGATGGTAAACGGCGTCGCCACCACCGGTGCGTCGTAGCGATGGGCCAGTTTCGAAATGGCCCCGATGTGGTCGAGGTGGCCGTGAGTCGGGACGATGGCCTGCACTTCGCCATCCAAATCGGACATGACCCTGTCGTCGGGAATCGCGCCCATGTCGATGAGGTCGAGGCTGTGCATCCGTTCGGTCTCGACGTTGTCGTGGATGAGAACCTTCGAGAGGTTCAACCCCATGTCGAAGACGACGATGTCCTCGCCCGCCCGCACGGCCGTCATCTGCCGGCCCACTTCCTCGTAGCCGCCGATTGTCGCAATATCGATTTCCATAGTTGTTGCTCCCGAGCCGCCCGCGCGCACGAAGGACTGGCTGGCCGGTCGCGTGACCCGCCCGCCCGCCCCGAACCGCACCCGGGGCGGTCTCTCGGATACGCGACGCTATGGGCAGGGGTGGTATAAACCCCGTGGCTCGCCCCGCACCCAACCTCAGCCGACCCGCGTTCCGGGCGACTCGCCGTCGAGAAATCTCTCTAATCCGTCCAGCCCAAACACCGACGCCGGCGCGTCGAGTTCGAGCAGCGCCCGCACCTTCGCGGCCATCCCACCCGTCACGTCGGTCGCGTCGCTACCGCCGAGCGCGTCGCTCACCGCGGCGAACGACTCGATGCGGTCGATGACGACTCCCTCAGAGTCGAACACACCCGGAACGCCCGCACACAGCCCCACGCGCTCGGCATCGACCTGTTCTGCGAGCGTCACCACGAGTTCGTCGCCACTCACCACGGTGACGCCCGCTCCCGCGTGAGCGATGACATCTGCCTGCACAGTCGGCACGAACCCCTCGGCGAGCATCGTCTCGACCGGCATCGAAAGGGATAGCTCCCCGTCCTCGTCACGGGCGGCCGCCGAAAGAGGATGAATCGGCAACGCAGGGACGTCTCGCTCGTGGAGGACGGCGAGCACCGCGTCGTTCAGCCGCCCCATCGCGTCGTGGACGGCGAGCGCGCCGGCGGCGTCGTGACTGCCCGCCTCGCTGCTGATACCGTGCTCGCTGGCGTGGTGATGGCCGAAGCTCCCGCCGCCGTGAACGAGAATCAACTGGCCGTCGTAGCCCGCGACCGCTTCGGCTGCCCGCGCGAGGTGTTCCTCGTCGAGCGTCTCCGGGCGCTGCTTGTCGGTGATGACGCTCCCGCCGAGTTTGAGAACCACGGTCATTCCGCTTCGCTCCATTCCCTGCCGTTTGCTCGTGGTTCGAAAGGCGCGAAGCGTCTTTCGTCATCTCGGAAGACCTGCGGTCTTCCGATGACTCTTCGAAGTGCCGAAGGCACTTCGAGATCACGAAACGGGTTCGCCGTTTCGAACGATTTCGCTCGCAAAGACAGCGTCATCCGTCCTCCCGGCGCACGCCATCGAAGTCGAGTTCGGCGCGGAACGACTCCACACAGCCCGGCGTGTAGCCGAGCGCCGTCGGGCTCGCCTCGCTCTCGTCGAGGGCGACGATGCAGCCACCGCCGCCCGCGCCGGTGAGTTTCGCGCCGTGCGCGCCCGCTTCGCGGGCGGCCCACACCATCGCGTCGAGCGAGCGCGCCGACACCCCGAGCGCGCTCAGGAGACCGTGGTTGACGTCCATCAGCCGCCCGAGTTCGTCGATGTCGCCTTCCGCGAGCGCGCGCTCGCCCCGACGGACGAGATCGCCGATGGATTCGACCGTACTGGCGGCGAAATCGTACTCCTCGCGCAGCGCGCGCACGCCCGCGACCAACTCGCCGGTGTCGCCTGCACCGCCATCGTACCCGATCACAAATGGAAGGTTCGGCGCGTCGAGTTGCCGGCAGTCCTCGCCCTCGACGCGGACTGCACCGCCCATCGCCGAGCAGAACGTGTCCGCACGCGAGGCCTCGCCCGATTGGACCTCGTGTTCGACCCGGTAGGCCCGGTCTGCGAGTTCCTCGGGGGCGAGGGAAACGCCGAGTTCGCGCGTCGCGGCGTCGATGCCCGCGACCACGACCGCCGCCGACGAGCCGAGCCCCGCGCCGAGCGGGATGGCGCTCTCGATGGTCACGTCGAATCCGATCTCCGGTTCGTCGGCCGCGTCGCGGGCCTGTGCGACCGCGCCATCGACGTAGCCCGTCGCAGCCTGGACCAGCGATTGGGGAACGTCGACGTCGGGTGCGCCGTCGCCGCCGTACTCGACCGTGAAGCCATCGAGTGAGAGATCGCCAGCATCGACGCGGAGCCGACCGTCCGAGCGGGCCGTAACCTCGACCGTCGCGCGGCGCTCGATTGCGCAGGGCACTGCGGGTTCGCCGTAGACCACCGCGTGCTCGCCGAAGAGATAGACCTTGCCGGGGGCGCTGGAAACGGCCATGTGACCTTCTCGGGTGGCGGGCCTAACAGTAGTTGCGAATGCATCGGCTAACCGGTGGATTCCTGGAGCAGTGAAAGAGATCCGTGAACTGCTATCGTCGAACGACGGTCCGCCCGTGATCGCTTTTCAGATGCCTTCCTCGAAGTCTTCGAGCGCGTAGCCCGGCTCGCCGCCGGTGCGGTCGACGGTTTCGTTGGCGAGCAGCCAGTAGACGACCGACAGCGCCCGTCGACCCTTGTTGTTCGTCGGCACGACGAGGTCGACGTTGCTCACGGAGTTGTTCGAGTCACACATCGCGATCACCGGAATCCCCACGGTGACGGCCTCCGTCACGGCCTGCGAATCACCGATGGGGTCGGTCACGACCAGTACATCCGGTTCGATGTAACCGTCGTAATCAGGATTGGTCAGCGTGCCCGGGATGAATCTCCCCGTTCTCGCGCGCGCGCCGATGGCGTCGGCGAACTTCTCGGCCGGGAACCGCCCATACTGGCGCGAGGAGGCCACGAGCACGTTCTCGGCGTCGTAGTTCGCGAGGAAGTCCGCCGCCGTGCGGACCCGGTCGTCGGTCTGGCCCACGTCGAGGACGTACAGGCCGTCCGTGCGCACGCGGTGGATGAACCGCTCCATGTCCTTGGTCTTCTGCTGGGTGCCGATGTGGACACCGGCCCCCAGATAGTCCTCGACAGGAATGAGGAGGTCCGCCTCGTCGGCGGTCATCACGTCCTCGTCGAAGGTCGGACCGGCCTCGTCGGTCTCGGTCTCTTGGTCGTCGCTCGATTCGTCTCTGACGTCTGTGTCGGGGTCCTCGGCGGGATTCGCGCCGGCCTCGCCGGTCGGCTCCTCCTCGATCTCCGCTTCGGCCGCCTCGAGACCCTCTTCGTTGTCGCTCATGCGGTTTCCTCGATTCTGATGAGTTCGTTTAACTTGACTGTTCGCTCGCCGCCGACCGCGCCCGTCTTGATGAACGGGGCGGCCGTCGCCACGGCGAGGTGTGCGATCGTCGCGTCCTCGGTCTCGCCCGACCGATGGGAAATCACCGGTGTGAGACCGCTCTCGACGGCGCGCTCGACGGCATCGAACGCAGCCGACAGCGTGCCGATCTGGTTGGGTTTCACGAGAATCGCGCTCGCCGACCCCGCCTCGATGCCGCGTTCGAGGCGCTCCGTGTTCGTCACGAACAGGTCGTCGCCACAGATCAGCGTCTCACCGACTTGCTCGGTGAGATCGGCGAATCCAGCGAAGTCCTCCTCGTCGAGCGGGTCCTCGACGTAGACGAGGCCGTACTCGTCGGCGAGAGTAGTGATATACTCGACCTGCTCGTCGGGCGTGCGCTCAACGTCGCCGTAGCGATAGACGCCCTCGTCGGCGTCGTACAGCTCCGCTGCGGCCACGTCGAGACCCATGCCGATGGCGAAGCCGACCTCCTCGGCCACCCGCTCGGTGGCTTCGGCGACGATCTCGAACGCTTCCTCGTCGTCGATGGCCGGTGCCCACGCGCCCTCGTCGCCCTTCGCGGCGGGAATCCCTCGCTCGTCGAGGAGGTTCCGAACCTCGTCGTGGACCTGCGCGTTGGCGAACGCCGCGTCCGTGACGCTTGGCGCGCCGACCGGTGCGGCGAGGAACTCCTGGATGTCCGTCGCGTCGACCGCGTGTTCGCCGCCGCCGATGACGTTGCCGAGTGGAGTAGGAAAGTCGTTGCCGCGGAAGGCTCCACCCAAATGCTGGTACAGCGGTGCGCCGAGCGTGTCGGCGGCCGCCTTCGCACTCGCCATCGAGATGGCTACCGCCGAGTTCGCGCCGATCGTCGAGAAGTCACCCGTACTGTCCGCGGCGCGCAACGCGTCGTCGATCGAGCGCTGGTCGCCGGCGTAGACTTGCCCCTCGATGCGCGGGACAGCGTGCTCGCGGGCGGCCGCGATGGCCTCGCCGGCGGGCAACGAGGTCGCCTCGTGAGCACCCGTGCTCGCGCCGCTCGGGGCCGCCGCCCGGCCGAACCCGCCCGACTCGGTCGTGACCTCGGCTTCCACAGTCCTGTTCCCGCGCGAATCGAGTATCTCGCGCAGGCGAATCTCGGTGACGAGCGTCATCGCTCGCCCCGCTTGACCGTGAACGGCAACACGTCCGCGTCGTACTCCTCGGCCGCGATGAGGATGGGTTCGGTACTCTCCGTTCGGACCAGCACGGGTGCGCCGTAGGCTATCTGCAGCGCCCGCGCGCCGATGATGCGTGCCTTTTCATACCTATTGTAGCGTTGACTCGCCATCGACATCACTGATAGGGAGCCACGATGTCCACGAGGTCGGTGTGCGAGACGAGCATGCGCCGACAGCAGTGCCGACTCACCCCGAGGTCGTCGAGCACCTCGCCCGGGTCCTCGCCCTCCTCGACGCGGGACTCGAAGGCTTCCCAGTGCTCGCCGACGACGTTACCACACGTGAAACACCGCACGGGAACCATCATCGTCGTGACTCTTCCATTGCTCCGTTCATGTTAGCGGTAGGACTTCTGATAGCGCGCCCGTGCACCCGGTCCGCCCCACTTTTTCGACTCGGACTGGCGGACGTCGTTCACTAGTAGAGAACGGTCGAACTCCATGTACGCATCCCGGAGTTCGGCGTCGTTTCCGTGCTGGACCAACCCACGTGCGATGGCCGTCCGCACCGCGTCGGCCCGCCCGACCGTGCCACCGCCACGAACGTCCACCGAGATGTCGACGTCCTCGCGCTGTTCGTCGGCGATGCGGAACGGTTCGAGCATTTTCAATCGTGCGAGTTCCGGTTCGGCCAGTTCGACGGGCTGTGCGTTCACGCGCACGCGACCCTCCCCATCCGAAACGGTCGCGCGGGCGATGGCGGTCTTCTTCTTGCCTGATGTGTTTGTTACCATGATAGTTACCACGTGACGTTCGCGCCGAGGTTCTCGCTGACGTCGCCGAGCTGGACGAACTTGATGTTCGAGAGCCGATCCAACGACGTGCCCTCCAGCACTTCCGTGTCGTCCTCGAAGGGATTGCCGACGTAGACCCGGATGCTCTCGAAGGCATCGCGGCCGCGCGGACGCTTGTACGGCAGCATGCCCCGGATCGAGCGTTTCATGATGCGGTCCGGGCGTTTCGGGTAGTACGGCCCGCTGTCGGAGCCGAGTTCGGCACGCTTTTCGAAGACGCCCATCACGTCGTCGTCGCTGCCGGTGATGACGGTCTCTTCGGCGTTGACCACGGCCACCCGTTCGCCGTCGAGGGCGCGCTCGGCGACCTGACTGGCGACGCGCCCGAGGATGCAGTCGCGTGCGTCCACGACGACATCGGGTTCGAACTCGGCGCTCATCGGATCACCCGCACGTTCGAGCCGTCGGGGTTGCGTTCGAGCACGTCTTCGAGTCTGACCGACTCGCCGACCTGTTCGATCTTCGTCTCGGCCGTGCCCGAGAAGTCGACCGCCGCAACAGTGATCGATTTTTGGAGCACGCCGCTCCCGAGGACTTTCCCGGGGACGACGACCGTCTCGTCTTCGTTCGCGTAGCGTTCTATCCGCCCGAGGTTCACCTCGGCGTACGTTCGCCGGGGTTTTTCGAGGCGGTCGGCCACGGCCTGCCAGACGGGGCTATCCCGCTCGCGGGCGGCCGACTGTAACTCGGCGATGAGACTCGTGAGTCTCGGGTTCGTTTTGTTCATAAGTTCTCCCAGAAACCATGCAGGGAGCAGGATTCGAACCTGCGAACTCCTACGAGACAGCGCCCTGAACGCTGCGCCGTTGACCTGACTTGGCTATCCCTGCACGCGAAATCGTCTTGCTTCCGTCCCCACAAATCGGTTTCGGTCGCCGGCACGCCGTACTGGCCGCTCTCTGTGGCCAGCGACGCGGGCGACCGTGACCGGTTCGTGGGGCGATACATCACAGTTGAACGGCCTCGCTCAGTTCGTTCGCGCGCGCTTCGAGCGAATCGACCGCCGCGAGCACCAGTTCCTCGACGCTCATCGAGCCGTCCGTCTCGACGTGGAAGACGAACGCGTTCGGGACGTCCCGCACCTCCATCTCTTTGCCCGGATAGCGCTCGGTGAGGTCGTGGCCGAACTCCTCGGTGGGAATCAACTGGCCGTCCTCTTCGATCACTCCCCGAAGGATGTTCGGTTCCTCCTCGGCGAACTCCTCGCGGTCGCCGACTTCCTCTACCGTCTGGAGATTACGATAGCCGACGGCCACGCCACCCTGATGTTTGGCGTGGGCTTTCCCGGTATCGAGGACGGCCTCGGCCTCGACTTCGAGGCGCTGGCCCTCCTTGAGTTCGATGATGGGGACGTTCTGCTCGGCTGGCTCGACCATCGCGTCCATACTTTGAAGATCGCCCGAGTAGGCCGTGTCGGGCCCCGACACGTCGAGACCGAGGGTGACGCTCTCGCCCACCTCGAACTCGTCGGGCGGTGCGTTCAGGGGCACCATCCCCAGTCGGTGGCCGATCTGCTCGTCGAACATCACCGAGGAGTTCTCGACCATTCGCACCGTATCGATCGAGAGGGTCGGCACGTCCGCGACCATCGCCCGGCGGATGCCGTTGGCGAACGCGGGCGTGATGCCGCGCACGAGGAATCTGGCCTCGCGCTCGTCGCGGTCGACGAACTCGACGTCGTACTCGGTGCTCATCGGTTAGAACCCGCTCGATTTGGGGGCGCGTGTCCCGTCGTGGGGGATCGGTGTGACGTCCTCGATGCGCCCGATCTCGAGACCCGCCCGCGCGAGCGCCCGGATGGTCGCCTGTGCGCCCGGTCCGGGACTCTGCTGAAGGTTGCCACCGGGACCGCGAAGCTTGACGTGCACGCCCTCGATACCTTGGGCGAGCACCTCCTCGGCGACGGTCTCGGCCATCTGCATCGCCGCATAGGGCGACGCCTCGTCACGGTTCTGTTTGACGACCGTGCCGCCGCTCGACTTGGCGAGCGTCTCGGCACCGGTCTGGTCCGTGACGGAGACGATGGTGTTGTTGAACGAGGCGAAGACGTGGGCGACCGCCCAGCGCTCCTCTTCCTCGGCGCTCATTCCTGTCCCTCCGCGCGTTCGGGATGCAACTCATCTTCGAGCGGACTCCGCTCGTCGAAATCGACGTGGTCCTCTTCGACGGTCGCAACCTTCCGCGAGGGAGCCGTCACCCGCGCGTCGCCGACGACGATATGCCCATGTGAGACGAACTGGCGGGCCTGTTTCGGCGTGTTCGCCAGCCCGTTGCGATAGACCACCGTCTGCAGGCGGCGTTCGAGCACGTCGGTGACTTCGAGACTCAGCACGTCGTCGATGCTGTCGGTCTCCGAGAGAACCCCGAGCCGTCGGAGTCGGTCGAGGAACTCCTCGCCCTCGCTCTCGGCCTCGTCGGCGTCGCCCTGGGCGTCGCCGAGCAGTCGTCGTGCCTCCTGGCGGAAGCCACGGAGTTCGGACTGCGCGCGCCAGAGTTCCTCCTTGTTCGCCAGGCCGTAGCGCCCGACGAGATTGGACTCCTCGGCGATGCGCTCGCCCTGGAAGGGGTGGTTCGGCGTCTCGTAGCCTTTGGTGTTGGAGCCGAGGGCCATCTTACTCGCCCTCCGCCTCCTCTTCCATCTCCTCCTGGAGCGCTTCGACGTTCACGCCGATGGTACCCTCGCTTCGGCCGGTGGATTTGGTGCGCTGACCGCGGACCTTCTGGCCGCGCTCGTGGCGCACACCTTTGTAGGAGCTGATCATCTGCATGCGGTTGATGTCCTGCTGGCGCGTCAGTGAAAGGTCGTTGCCAACCTCGTGGGTCGCCTCGCCCGTGAAGTAGTCCTTCGGGCGATTAGTAAGCCACGCCGGCACGTCCGACGCGAACTCCTCGACGTGCTCAACGATGGATTCCACATCGTCGTCGTCGAGTCGGCCGAGGGTCGCCGTGCGGTCGATGTTCGCCTGTTCGGCGATGATGCGAGCGGTGCGCCGGCCGACGCCGTTCATGCCGGTCAGCGCGCGCTCGACGCTTTTCGTCCCGTCGAGGTCGGTTTGGCCGATGCGGACGAAGTAACGGATGTCCTCCTCCTCTTCGTCCTCGGCCGGTGTGTCTGGGTCTTCTGCACTCATTGATGGGTCCTGAGCGTCGTGGCGGGGATTCGAACCCCGGAGGCTGTGCGCCACAGAGTTAGCAACCCTGCGCCTTGGGCCAGGCTTGGCTACCACGACCCGTTTCGTAGGTGCGCCCTCACGGACTCGGGGGTCAGCCCCCTACAGTACGTCGTATGCACTCTATCCCGACGCGGGTATTTAAGAACAACGAACCGCCCCGGCGCGGGTCCCAATCCTTATCGCTCGCGCAAGGTTGGGTTCGGCATGAACGAATCCGACGTGCGCTCGCTGCTTGCCGAGGTCGAGGACCCCGACCTCGGCACGGACATCGTCTCGGGGAACCTCGTCAACGAGATCCGTATCGAAGAGGGCGTCGCCCACGTCTCGCTCGCACTCGGTGCACCCTACTCGCCGACCGAGAGCGGTATCGCGGCCCGCGTGCGCGAGGTACTCGATGCAGAGGGGATCGAGAGCGAACTCACCGCCGCTGTCGAGCGCGACGAGGAGGTGCTGCCGGGCGTGAAGAACGTCATCGCCGTCGCCTCGGGCAAGGGCGGCGTCGGCAAGTCCACCGTCGCCGTGAACCTCGCGGCCGGTCTCTCCCAACTCGGCGCGCGCGTCGGCCTGTTCGACGCCGATATTTATGGTCCGAACGTCCCGCGGATGGTCGGCTCCGACGAGCGCCCGCAGGCCACCGCCGAGGAGCAACTCATCCCGCCCGAAAAGTACGGCATGAAACTGATGAGCATGGACTTTCTGGTGGGCGAGGACGACCCCGTCATCTGGCGCGGCCCGATGGTCCACAAGGTACTGACTCAGTTGTTCGAGGACGTCGAATGGGGCGCGCTCGATTACATGGTCGTGGACTTGCCCCCGGGAACCGGCGACACGCAGCTCACTCTCCTCCAGAGCGTGCCGATTGCGGGCGCGGTCATCGTCACCACTCCTCAGGAGGTGGCCATCGACGACGCCCGGAAGGGATTGGAGATGTTCGGTAAGCACGATACTCCTGTATTGGGTATCGTCGAGAACATGAGCGGGTTCGTCTGCCCGGATTGTGGCAGCGAGCACGACTTGTTTGGAAGGGGCGGCGGCCGCGAGTTCGCCACCGACGTCGATATGCCCTTCCTCGGCGAGATACCGCTTGACCCGCGCGTGCGGGAGGGCGAGGATGGTGCACCACTCGTCCTCGGCGAGGGCGAGGCCGCCGAGGCACTTCGGGAGTTCACCGCAACCACCGCGAACAACGTCGGCATCGTCCACCGAAACCGGCGACGAGAGTAGCTCAGACCGATGCGACGTCCAGTTCCTCGAAGCTCCAGAGTCGGATCTTCGCCTCCACGAGGTCGCGCTGCTCGCTCAGGTCGTTCTCGTCGAATTCTTCGATGACCCGACGGCTCTCCCGTCGCATGCGTGCTTCGAGATCGGTCTGGTCGGGTTCGTCGCGCACGTCGTTGAGCAGCGCCTCGAAGTCCTCGCGGATGTCGAGGGCGGCCCGAGCGGCGTTACAGCGCGCGAGCGGGTTGAGACCCATGTCGAGCACTAGTTCGCGCACGAGTCCCCAGTCGTTCGCACAGAAGTGGATCGACACCTCGCCGACGATGTCGCGCCAGGCGATCGGCCCCGAATTCTTCATGAGTTGGACGGCGCGTGGGGGCAGATCGATGCGCGCAGTCGTATCGGTATCGCCGCAGAGACAGCAGGGTTGCTCGGTCTTGCCGGTGTACACGGTATCGGTAGGGACCGAGAAAGGATGTGTCCGCCGCTTGCGGCACTCGACGCGGTGAAGGGAATCGCTTAACAGCGCGCACAGGACAGCACAGGTATGAACGATGGCGAGCGCCGACGGCTCGTGACGCGCAACACCGCCGAGATCGTCACCGACGAGGAACTCAACGAGTTGCTCGACGGTGATCCCACGGTGTATATCGGCTACGCGCCGACCGGTGAGATGCATATCGGCCACTTCACGACCATCCGCAAACTCGCGGACTTCCTCAGGGCAGGTCTCGACGTCACAGTATTGATCGCCGACCTCCACGCCCACCTCGACGACGAGAAGAGTCCCTTCGAGCTGCTCGACGCGCGCACGGCCTACTACCGCGAGGCGATCGAGGGGATGGTCGCGGCGGCCGGTGCCGATCCCGACGAGATCACGTTCGTCGAGGGCCGCGAGTTCGAACTCGATGCTGACTACTCGCTCGAACTACTCAGGATGGCCGCCGACACCACCATCTCGCGGGTGCAGCGCGCCGGCAGCGAGGTCGTCCGCCAGTCCGAGAACCCCAAACTGGGCGGTCTCATCTACCCGCTGATGCAGACCCTCGACATCGACGCGCTCGACGCCGACATCGCCTACGGGGGGATCGACCAGCGTGGCATCTACATGCTCAGCCGCGAACTGTTCGCCGACCGGGGTGAAGAACCTCCAGTCTGTGTGTTCGCGCCACTGCTCGCGGGGCTTTCGGGCGGGAAGATGAGCGCCTCGGACGCGACCTCGAAGGTCAATCTCACCGACGATCCCGATACCGTCGCCGAGAAACTCCAGGGCGCGTACTGCCCGCAGGGCGAGGTCGAGGACAACGGCGTGCTCGAATACATGGAGTTCCTCGTCTTTCCGATTCTCACCGAGCGCGACGAGACCTTCGAAATCGAGCGTCCCGACGAGTACGGCGGCGATCTCACCTACGAGAGCTACGACGATCTCGAAGCCGACTTCGCGAGCGGCGACCTCCATCCACAGGACCTGAAGAACGCCGCCGCCGAATACGTCTCGACCGTTATCGATCCCGTTCGCGAGCACATCGACGCCGACCGATTGGCCGAGGCCTACCCCGAGAAGGGCGACTGATCCGCGGGACTGGCCTACCGCCATGCGCCGGCGCGGGCAAACGATTCAGGTGCGACCGGCCCCTTCGTCAAGCATGGCTCCAGCAACGCCCGGCATCCACCACGCTACCGCGATCGCCGGCGACCCCGACGAGAACGTCGCCTTCTTCCCCTGGACCGGCGACGGCCGCCCCGGCGCGTTCGGCGCGGGCCAGACGCGGACGGTCGCCTACCGGACTCCCGAGGAATCCATCGATTTCTGGGCCGAGCGACTGGTCACGAAGGGTATCGACTACGAGCGCACGGAGCGCAACTGCCCAGCTTTAACCGGCCGCCGGTCGATAGTGACTGAGAATGGACGATAGTGATCAGGGCATCCCGTCGCGCGTCACCGAACCGTTCCGCTTCGCGTACGACGCCCCGAGACTCCGGTGTGGCCGCCACAGCGCCGACGAGTTGGGCGAAGAACTCGCGGCCCAGGGTCTCGAACGCGCGCTCGTCGTCAGCGGGCGGACCGTCGGCACGACATCGGCCGTCATCGACCCCGTCAGGGAAGGTTTGGGCGAGCGCCTCGCGGGCGTTTTCGCGGAGACGACGCCCGAAAAGCGGCTCTCGACGGCCGCCGCCGGAGCCGAGCGAGCGCGCGAACTGGACGCCGACTGCATCGTCGCGCTCGGCGGCGGCAGCAGCCTCGACGCCGCCAAACAGGTGAGTGCTCTCGTCGCGCGTGTGGCCGCGACGGACGACGATCCGGCGACCGTGTACGACGCCGCAGGAACGGAACTCGCCGAGACGGGAACGCTCGCCGTGCCAGAGGCAGCCATACCGATCGTTGCGGTGCCGACGACGCTCGCGGGGGCCGACGTCTCGCAAGGTGGCGGCATCACGGCGACGCCCGATGGCGGACTCGTCGCCGAATCAGTGGCTGGCGGTCTCTCGGACCCCAAACTGCTGCCGACGGCCGTCGTCGCCGACCCCGCGCTAATCGCCACGACGCCCGACGACGTGCTCGCCGCCTCGGCGATGAACGGCTTCGACAAGGGTATCGAGACGCTGTACGCCAGCACGGCGACGCCGGTGACCGACGCCACCGCCGTCCGCGGGCTCTCGCTCTTCCAGGACGGGCTGCTCGCGTTCGGTGACGGCATTCACGACCCGTGGGTCTTCGACGCGCTTGCTCGTGGCAGCCTGCTCGTCCAGTACGGCATCTCGCGGCCCGACGCGGGCACGCTCTCGCTGATCCACGCCCTCGGCCACGGCCTGACACGCGGTTATCCCGTCCAGCAGGGGGCGGCCCACGCCATCGTCGCACCCCACGCCCTCGACTACCTCTTCGAGCGCGTCGACGGCCGGCGGGACCTACTGGCCGAGGCGCTCGGCGTGGCCGACGTTAATGACCCGACCGACGCCA
Source organism: Halococcus sediminicola (assembly GCF_000755245.1). Lineage (NCBI taxonomy): Archaea > Methanobacteriati > Methanobacteriota > Halobacteria > Halobacteriales > Halococcaceae > Halococcus > Halococcus sediminicola. The sequence goes on from NZ_BBMP01000011.1 coordinate 155,873, forward strand.
TCGTGACCGCCGTCGCGGACGTTCGGGACGCGCTCGGGCTGCCGACGCGGCTCCGGGACGTCGATGGACCGGAACCCGAGGAGTTCCCGGCGGTCGCCGAGGACGTCCTCGCCGATGGTTTCATCGCGAACGTGCCCACCGGACTGGACCCGACGAGCGAGGGAATCGAGGCGATACTGGCGGCTGCGTGGTAGCCACAGCGGTTCGAGGCATCGCATCAACCCCACCCGGAACGCTGCTGTCGATGGAGGAGGGCGTTCAGTCGCGCGCCGGCGTGTACGCCTCGTTGTAGTCCACACAGTCGTGGAGGCCGTCCTGCTCGAAGCGCTTGATGTGGCCGCCGACGACGTAGAGCGTGCCGTCGATCACCCCCGAGGTCGCCCCGCCGCGGAGGTGGGTCGGCTCCGGGAGGTCGGTCTCGAAGCTATCGGCGACGGGATCGTAGCGGTGGGCGATCGGTTTGTACCGCTCGACCGTCGATTCACCCTCCCAGAACATCCCGTGGGTGAGATAGGCCTGGCCGTCGATGATCGGGTTCGAGTGGGTCGCGTAGGTGCCCGATCGGGGGAGGGGTTGTGCGCGCTCGAACTCCTCGCGCTCGAAGTCGTACCTGAAGTTCGAGTCGGTCGGCCCGGTCGTTCCCGACAGCCCGCCGATGGCGTGGAGATACTGTTCACCATCGACCGACAACAGCGCGACCGTCGGCCAGCGCTTGGCTTCGGGCATCCGCGCGAGGTCCGCGTCGGCCACCTGCTCGGCCTCGGGATCGAACGTCCAGAGTCGGTGCTCGTCGTAGGTTCCCGGCACGTCCTCGCCGTCGAAGCCGTGATCGGTGGCGGTTTCGGGGTCGTGTGCGCCGGTGCCCCCGCCCACACAGTAGATCAGTCCGTCCTGTGGATTGTACACCCCGCCCATCACCCAGTTCGGGTACGGACAGCGGGCCGTGAGTGCCGTCCAGCCGTCGCCGGGTCGGTAGCGGAAGATCGCGTCCGACGGCGAGCCGCCCTCGTAGGGCGCGTCGGTGGGCGCGCCGCCGAAACTGTATAGTGTATCCTCGGTCGCCACGCCACAGGGACCCCACAGTTGTTCGGGAAGGTCCGGCAGTCGCTCCCACGACCCATCGGCACCCGCCGTCGGGGCGTAGGCGAAGGTCCGCGCGACTGCCTCCAGCCCGACGCCGGTCTCGATGCCGCCGAAAAAGTGGAGTTTGCCGTCGAGTACGCCCCCACCCGCATCGCTCCCGACGACCGGCAACGGAGCCTGCTCGGTCCAGCCGGTCGCGGACGCGGCGGCGGTCGTGGTGGGTTCGGCGGTTCGGGTCGGCGCGGGTTCGGACGTTCGCGTTGTGGCTGTCGCTTCGGGCGTTCGGGTTGCGGGCGGGTCGGCCGTCGCATCCGTCGCGGTGCGGTTCGCCGTCCGTGTGCCAGCCGTGGTCGGCGTTGCAGCCGTTTTTGCGGGTGTCGCGGCTGGCGCAGTCGTGGGTATCGACTGTTCCTGTGTGGTGGGGCGCGTTTGCTGGCTCTCAGAGGTCCTGTCACCGGTCGTCTTCTCGGATTCGGAACTATCCGTTCCACCGCCGAACAGACAGCCAGCGCTCGCGCCGAGCGCGCCGACGCCGAGCACACGCAGCGCCGCTCTGCGTGAGCGACGCGGTCGGTCGTCTCGGTCGCCCACGCTCAGGCCGCGTCCTCGTCCTCTTCGATGAGTTCCGGGTCCGAAAGCGCGCTTTCGAGGCTTCCGAGACCGTTCAACCACTCGGCGACGGGACCGTAGCCGACGTCCTCGACGAGCTCGGGGTCGAGCGTCGCGCCGTCGACGATGCGCGTACCGGCGCGCGCACAGTGTTCGAGCGCGTCGTCGAACTCCTCGTCGGCTTCGGCGGCGCTCGCGGCGTCGAGATGGCTCTCGATGGCTTCCTCGTCGGGCCCTTCGACGACGTACAGTTCGGCCGTATAGAAGACACAGATGAGCGACGTCTGGACGCCGTCGACCAGCAAGAGCGTCTCCTCGTCCTCGATGTCGACGTCGGCGAGCACGATGTCACGGGTGTCGGCGAGTTCCTTGAGCGCCATCTCCTCGTCCAGCTCCCCGTCGTCGTAGGCGGCGATGATCTTCGTGACGGCGATGGCCGCGTCCTCTTGGAGGTTCCAGAGCAGTCGGGCGGCGTCCTCGTCGTCGGGGTCGAGGTCGGTCTCGCGCAGGCGGTCGAGCCAGTTCTGCCAGCGCTCTTCGGTGTAGAACTCGTCGGGGGGTGCGCTCATACCCGCTTCGAGCGCTTTGCTGTTGATAGGCCTTTTCGTTACCCGAGCGTCTCGATACCGTACACCTTCCGTGGCGTCTCGACGTGGGCGGTTCGCACCGCGTCGTCGAAGCCCTCCTCGCACAGCCACCGCACCCGCCGCGGAACGGTTTTGGGTCCCAGCACGGCCCCCGGGCGCTCGGGATCGTCGATGAAATCGGTCTCCATCAAAAAGAGGTCACCCCGCTCGGCGGCTTCTTCTAACCGACTTTTCTCGCTCATTACACTTGGTATCGGCCCAGCGAGTCGTCCGCCAGCGTAGTGTTTGACCACTCGATGTGAAGGCAGGCCGCGCTCGTCGGCCCAGTCGGTGATCTCCGTGAGGTCCTCGCTCGCCTCGGTGTGGAGTTGGACCGCACAGTCGTACTCGGTCCCGAGCGCGAGCGCGTGTTTCAGGACTCTGTTCGAGGCGTCCCAGATTTCGTCGGGGACTTCGTAGTGCGGTCGGCCGGATTTCAGCGCGAGCGCTTTCGAGGGAACGTACTCGGCGGCGATGTCGAGACCCGCCCGCATCAGTTCGCCGGCGGCGTCGGGATCGAACCCGCGCTCGGTGAGTCGGGTGACGAGTCCCGGATGCACGCCCAAAACGGGCCACGCCCGTCCATCCAGAATCTCGCTGGCCTCCCTGACGACGTCGATGGTGGTCTCGAAGGCCGCTCGAAAGTCCGCGGGTTCCTCGACGTCGACCCCGAGCGTCCACGAGGGTTTGTTGACGACGAGCAGATGGGTGCCGCCAGCGCGCGCGAAGTCTTTGACGGCCTCGATACCCCGACCGTGGTCGGGATCGAGATGGAGATGGTTGTCGAGAACCGGTGTGTCGAAGTCCATACCCGTTCTCTGTGGGTGCCGCCCCAAATCGGTTACCTATTCGAGCGTCGCGCTGTCGTGGGCCGCGTTGCGCAGCGCGTCCGACCGCCCGTGTGCGCCGGGCGCGATGGCGAACGTCTCGACACCGCGACGGGCGGCGTGTTCGAGCACCGGCTTGAAGTCCGTATCGCGCGAGGCGATCGTCAGAACGGTGAAATCGTCGATGGCGGCGGTCGCGTCGACCGCGAGTTTCACGTCGACGTCGCCACTGGTGATGCAGACTTCGAACCCGCGGGCCTCGGCGGCCTGAATCAGTCCCGGCGTGGCGTGTTCGTCGAGATACAGCCGGGCGACGGCGAGGCGACCGCGTTCGGCGGCGAGCGCGCGGACGTCGTCGAGGTCCACGTCGAACTCGCTTCTGAGCACGTTCGGGCCGTCGACGAACAGTCCAACTGCTGGCTCGTCGCTCGATTTCGACACCGCCTCGCGGAGCCGCTCGCGCATACGCCGGCTTCCGCGAGGACGGACAAAGCCGTGCCGGTGTACGGTCGAGGGCGAGCACTCACGGTCCATCGACGAGTAACGTGTATCGAGGTATATTGCATTATTTATTTAGTAAGATTTAACTCGATAGGATGTGCTCGTGTGGACGCATCATGGTTGAGAAACCCACACTCGACCGGCGAACGGTACTGAAAGCACTCGGCGCGGGGACGCTGTTTTCCGGGATGGGCGTCGCGTCGGCGGCTCCCGGTCGTCAGCCCGGCCCGAAGAAAGACGAGATCCTCGTCGGCGTCTCGACGTCGACGAGCGATATGGAGGCGACTGTCAAACGGGCCGTCCCCGGCAACGCACGCATCGTCCACAGAAACGAGACCCTTAGCTACGTGGCGGTGCAGTTCCCGAGTCAGGCCCCCGACCACGCGAAGGAGAACTTCGTCGACGCGATGACGAAAAAGGACGAGGTGAAGTACGCCGAGTCGAACGCGACCCATCAATCGCTCGCCACGCCGAACGACCCGCGCTTCGCCGACCAGTACGCGCCCCAGCAGGTCAATGCACCCGCGGCGTGGGACACTACGCTCGGCGACGCCAACGTGACGGTCGCCGTCATCGATACGGGGGTGCAGTACGACCATCCCGATCTGGCCGGGAACTTCGGCTCCGAGAAGGGGAAGGACTTCGCCGACAACGACGGCGACCCGTATCCCGACGTGCCCGCAGACGAGTATCACGGCACGCACGTCGCCGGCATCGTCGCCTCGAACACCGACAACGGAACCGGTGTGGCCGGCATGGGCAACTCCACACTCCTGTCGGGGCGTGCACTCGACGAGGGCGGGTCGGGGTCGACCGCCGACATCGCCGACGCCATCGAGTGGGCCGCCGACCAGGGTGCCGACGTCATCAACATGTCGCTCGGCGGGGGTGGCTACACGAACACGATGAAAAACGCCGTCTCGTACGCCCAGTCGAACGGCTCGCTGGTCGTCGCCGCGGCGGGGAACAACGGGACGGGGAGCGTGTCGTACCCGGCGGCGTACAACGAATGTCTCGCCGTCTCGGCGCTCGACTCGAACGAGAACCTCGCCTCCTACTCGCAGTACGGCAACGAGATCGAACTCGCCGCACCGGGTTCGGACGTGCTCTCGACGACGACCGAAACCCGTGGGAGCTACGAGAAGCTCTCGGGCACGTCGATGGCGACGCCAGCAGTTTCGGGCGTCGCGGGGCTGACGCTCGCCCAGTGGAACCTCACCAATAGTGAACTCCGAAGCCACCTGAAGAACACGGCGGTCGATGTCGGACTTCCCGCCGACGAACAGGGGTCGGGCCGGGTCGATGCCGCCAATGCGGTCTCGACTGATCCCGGAAGCGGCGATGGCGGCGGTGGTGGTGGCGGAGGCGGTGATGGCGGAACGTCGACGAGCACGTCGGTCGACGGCTCGCTATCGAGTTCCTACGACTCGAAGTGCTGGTCGTACGGCTTCGAGTACGGTTCACCGTCGCAGGTCGTCGTCGAGATCGACGGGCCGGCGAACGCGGACTTCGACCTCTACGCGAACGACGGGACCGGTTCGTGTCCGACGACGGGCAGCTACGACTACCGCTCGTGGACGCCGGACAGTCAGGAGACGATCACCATCGACAGCCCGGACACGTCGAGCGCGCTGTACGTGCTCGTGGACTCGTACTCGGGCGGCGGGAGCTACACGCTGACCATCACCGAGACCGCCTGACCGTCCTGTCGGACTCACGCTCGCCACACCCATCGCCAGCAAGGTGGATATTGAAGTTCTCGGGTCCCGAAAGACGGGGTATGAGCGAGGACGACCCACACGAGCGCGACGTCACGCTCGCAAAGGAAAAAGAAGAGGAAGAGAACGAGAGCGAGGAGGCGAAAGAGGCACGCGAAGAGGAGGCCGAGCGGGCCCGCGAGGAAGCCGCCGAGGGCGAGGTCGACGTCGAATCCGAAAAGCGGGAAGCAGCCGCCCGTGAGGCCGAGAACCCGGACAACCACCGCGACGAACCGCCACACAGCAGCTAATACGGTTAGCGGCGGTTCGTATTACTTTTCGGCGGCACTCCGAAGCGTATCGAGGAGTTCCTCGTGTGCGTGGCCGTTCGAGGCGACCAATCCGTCGCTGTCGTGACGCCACGGCTGGCCCGCGAGGTCGGTCACGCGCCCGCCGGCCCGGCGAATCATGTGCGCGCCCGCGACCGTATCCCACGGGCTCATCCTCGTCGTGGCGACGGCGGCGTCGAACGAACCGCCAGCGACCGCCGCGAGCGTCGCTTGCGCGCAGCCGAATCGACGGATATCGCCGAAACACTCGGCGAGCGCGCCCACCGTGGTTCCGAAGTCCCCGCCGAGGAGGATCGGCGCGACCGCGAACGTCTCGGGGTCCTCGCGCGCGCTCACGCGAACCGGGTTGCCGTTGAGCGTCGTCTCCTCCCCGTCGGCGAGATACGTATCGCCGAGTGCCGGAAACACCGTGGCCGCCGCGACCGGTTCGCCGTCGGCCACCGCTGCGACGCTGGTTCCCCAGACTCGTAACCCGCGGACGAAGTTGCTCGTCCCGTCGATGGGGTCGATGATCCACGCCGGCCCGTCCTCTGGCACGGTCTTCCGGGCATCCGACTCCTCGCCGACGATGGCGTCGTCCGGAAATCCCTCGCGGATGCAGTCGACGGTGCGACGCTGGGCGGCGCGGTCGGTTGCGGTGACGAGGTCGGTTTTGTCCGATTTCGTCTCCACCGAGAGGTCGCCACGGAACGCTTCGAGCGCGACGCTCGCGCCGACGTCGGCCGCTCGTGTCGCGCACTCGGCCCGGGTCTCTGTCATGACGGACGCGACGACGCCGGGGAGTAAAAATCGGTCGCCGGAAGCAAACCATTAGACCCCGCGGCGCGAGGCCCCGGTATGACGCTTCGCACACCGCCGCTTGCCAGTAGCCACGAGGCCCGCGACGCAACGGTCACGGAGTTCGGCGGCTGGGAGATGCCCGTCGAGTTCGACTCGATCCGCACCGAACACGAGAGCGTCCGCGAGCGGGTCGGCAAGTTCGACGTCTCGCACATGGGCGAGATCGTCGTATCCGGCCCCGACGCCGACGAACTGATGAACCGACTCACCAGCAACGACGTGCGCGCGGTCGACGCCGGCGGGGCCCAGTACGCGGCTATCACCGATTCCGAGGGAGTGATCCTCGACGACACGATGCTGTACCGACTGCCCGAGAGCCACAGTGATGAGTTCCTGTTCGTCCCGAACGCGGGCAACGACGTCGCGATGGAAGAGCGGTGGAACGCCCACCGCGAGGAGTGGAATCTCGACGCCACGGTCGAGAACCGGACCGAGGAGTACGCGATGATCGCGGTCCAGGGACCCGACTCGGCCGACCTCGTCGCCGAGGCGACCGGCGACGATGCGCTCGCGGAGCTCCCGAATTTCACGGCGACCGATGCGACGATTGCCGGGAGCGAGGGGCTGCTCGCGCGCACGGGCTACACGGGCGAGGACGGCTTCGAGGTGATCTTCCCGTGGGCGGATGCAGAAGCGGTCTGGGAGGCGTTCGACTGCCAGCCCTGCGGGCTCGGCGCGCGCGACACGCTGCGCATGGAGGCCGGACTGTTGCTCGCCGGCCAAGACTTCGACAGTGACGAGAACCCGCGCAACCCCTACGAGGCGGGCATCGGCTTCGCGGTCGACACCGATACCGAGTTCGTCGGTCGGGACGCGCTCGCGGCGGTCGAGGAGTCGGGACCCGACGAGCGACTCGCGGGCTTCGAACTCGACGAGCGCGCGGTGGCCCGCCACGGCTACGAGATTCGAAACACCGAGGGAGAAGCAATCGGCACGGTGACCAGCGGGACGATGGCTCCCTACTTGAACACTCCAATCGGGTTGGGCTACGTGCCAACGGAGTACACCGAGCCGGGAACCGAGGTCGCCGTCGTCGTTCGCGGCGAGGCGAAAGATGCACATATCAGGGCGCTCCCCTTCTACGAACGATGAGCTTCGACGTTCCCGACGACCGCCGGTACATGGAGAGCCACGAGTGGGCCAGCGCGGATGGAGACACTGCCCGGGTGGGTATCTCCGATTTCGCACAGGACGAACTCGGCGACATCGTCTTCGTCGAGTTCCCCGACGAGGGCGAGGAAATCTCCCACGACGAGCAGTTCGGCGTAGTCGAGTCCATCAAGGCGGTGTCGGACCTCTACTCGCCCGTCTCGGGCACCGTGAGTGCGACGAACGACGACCTGCTCGACACGCCCGAACTGCTCAACGACGATCCCTACGGCGAGGGCTGGATGCTCGAAGTCGACCTCGGCGACGACAGTGGTATGGACGAACTGCTGAGCGCCGACGAGTACCGCGACCAGATCGAGTAATTCCCCGAGACCGACGGTCTGATATGGGCCGCGTTCGGACCGTTCGATAGCAGATGTCCGCATACAGCACGGGAGGACGGCGATGAGTGAGACCGGCCGGGGAAGCCCGTTCGCGCCACACACCGACTCCGAGACGGCGGCGATGCTCGATGCGGTCGGGGTCGATAGTGAAGCGGCGCTGTTCGACATTCCGGAAGAGGTTCGCTTCGACGACGAGTTCGGCATCAGACCACGAGACGAGCGCGAGATCAGACGGGAGGTACGGCTCCATCTCGACCGCGACGACGACCTCACGGAGTTTCTGGGTCGCGGCCACTACGACCACTACGTGCCCTCGATGGTCGATCACCTCGCCGACCGCTCGGAGTTCCTCAGTTCCTATACGCAGTACCAGCCCGAGGTCGCGCAGGGATTCCTCCAGTCGCTGTTCGAGTACCAGTCACTACTGGTCGAACTCACGGGACTGGAGATAGCGAACTGCTCGATGTACGACGGCGCGAGCGCGCTCGGCGAGGCTGCGACGCTCGCGCTGCGGGTGCGCTCGGTGGATGGCAATCGGGTACTGATACCGGAACTGCTCGCCGAGGGGCGGCGCGCAGTCCTCGAAAACTACCTCGCCGGCACCGATGCCGTCGTCGAAACGTACCCGATGGACGACGGCAACGCCGACTGCACTGAACTCGAAGCGGTGCTCGACGACGACTGTGCGATGGTCTACGCCGAGAATCCGACCGTCAGAGGCACCATCGAGGAAGGTCTGGAAGAGATCGGGGACCTGGCCGACGAGCACGGCGCACTGTTCTGTCTCGGTTCGGACCTCGTGGCGCTCTCGCTACTCGAAGAACCGGCACGTGTCGGGGCTGACGTGGTGGTCGGCGACGCGGCGCTCGGACTGGGTGCGAGCGGCGGGTTGGGTCTCGGACTGTTCGCCACACGTGAAGAATTCCTCCGGCAGGTTCCGGGGCGGCTGGTCGGTGCGGGCGAGGACAGTAGTGGTAAACGAGCGTACACGCTGACCCTCCAGACCAGAGAGCAGCACATCCGGCGCGAGCGCGCGACCTCCAACATCTGCACGAATCAGGCGTGGGTGGCGCTCAGGGCCGCCATGCACGCCGCATGGCTCGGTCCCGACGGACTGGTGAATCTCGCCGAGGACTGTGTGACGAACGCGAGCGACCTCGCCGAACGGCTGGACGACGTCGAGGGTGTGGACGCGCCGGCCCACGACCGCCACCACTTCCGGGAGTTCGCCGTCCGCACCGACCGGCCGGCGGCAGACGTCAGAAAAGACCTCGAAGGCGAGGGCTTCGCGGTCCACGCCATCGACGAGCATCTGGTGCAAATCTGTGTCACCGAGACGAACACCGGGCAGACCGACGATCTCGTGGACGCCTTCGAGGTGGTCGCATGAAACACGGTCGGACGCTCCGCGTCCTCCCCGCCTCATGCTCACCACGGAGGTTCGCATGAGATACGACCAAGCCCGGTGGACGCGCGAGGACGGCGACGGGAGCGAGGACACCTACGAACCGCTGCTCGCCGAGAAGCGCTCGGCGGAGGTCGCGGTCGAGGACGGACCGCTGCCCGACGACCTCACTCGCGAGTCGGTCGACCTCCCCGACCTCTCGGAGCCGGAACTCGCCCGCCACTACACGCGCCTCTCACAGATGAACTACGGCGTCGAGAGCGGGCCGTTCCCGCTCGGCAGCTGTACGATGAAGTACAACCCGAAGTTCACCGAGGACGTGGCGGCGCTGCCGGGGGCAGGGATCCACCCCGCGCGCTCGGCGGCGAGCACGCAGGGCACGCTCGAACTCCGCCATCACCTCCAGTCGTATCTCGCGCGTATCGGCGGCATGCACAGTGTCACCCTCCAGCCACCCGCCGGGGCCGCCGGCGAGTTCACGGGGATCCTGGTGGCGAAAGCCTACCACGAGGAGCACGGCAACGACAGAAACGAGATCATCGTCCCCGAGAGCGCTCACGGCACGAACTTCGCCAGCGCGGCGCTCGCAGGGTACGACGTCGTCTCGCTGCCGAGCGCCGAGGACGGTCGCGTCGACGTGGAGGCGCTCGAAGCGGCGGTAGGAGACGACACGGCGGCGCTGATGCTTACCAACCCCAACACGCTTGGACTGTTCGAGCGCGACATCGAAGAGATCGCCGACATCGTCCACGACGCCGGGGGACTGCTCTACTACGACGGCGCGAACCTCAACGCGCTCTTGGGTCGTGCGCGACCGGGCGACATGGGCTTCGACGTGATGCACTACAACGTCCACAAGACGTTCGCCACACCCCACGGCGGCGGTGGACCGGGTGCCGGGCCGGTGGGCGTCGTCGAGGAACTCGCCCCCTACCTCCCGACGCCACAGATCGGAGAATCCGATGGGGAGTACGAGCGCGTCGAGCCGGAGCACTCGATCGGGAAAGTGCACGAGTTCGACGGCAACTGGCTCGTATTGCTCAAGACCTACGCCTACATCGCCCGGCTCGGCGATTCTGGACTTTCAGACACGAGCGCGAAAGCCGTGCTGAACGCGAACTATCTCGCCAGCCAGATCGACTACGAAATCCCGTTCTCGCCGTTCCACCACGAGTTCGTCGCCAGCGCCGGCCGGGATGCGGCCGACGTCGCAAAGCGCATGCTCGATTACGGCGTGCATCCGCCGACGACGAAGTGGCCCGAAATAGTGGACGAGGCGCTGATGACCGAACCGACCGAGGCCGAAAGTCGGGCCGCGCTCGACCAGCTCGCGCGCGCGTTCGACCGGGCGGCCGCCGACAGCGACGAGGCGCTCGAAACCGCGCCCGAACGGACCGCGGCGGGCCGCATCGACCAGGCGGACGCCGCCCGGAACCCGCGGCTGTCGTGGCAGGCGCTGTTCGAGGAGTAGTTCACAACTCATCACCGAGTGAGCCGCTGTGTTGCTAAGGTTTAGTAGCGCTGCGGTCGGCGGTTGGTATATGACCGTCGTCAGTGTCTCGATGCCCGAGGAACTGCTGAACCGAATCGACGAGTTCGCCGACGATCACGGCTATACCGGGCGCAGCGAGGTGATCCGTGACGCCGCGCGTGATCTTCTCGGGGAGTTCGAGGACGCACGACTCGAGGAGCGCGAACTCATGGGCGTCGTCACGGTGCTGTTCAACTACGAGACGACGAGCGTCGAGGAGCGACTGATGCACCTGCGCCACGAACACGAAGCACTCGTCGCCGCGAACTTCCACAGCCACGTCGGCAACCACTACTGCATGGAACTGTTCATTCTGGATGGCTCCTTGGAAGCGATCTCGGCGTTCGTCGGGAAGATCCGCGCGACGCAGAACACCCTCAGCGTGGATTATTCGGTGATGCCGGTCGACGACTTCGCCGGTCCGCTCGCCGACAGCGAGTGAGCGGTGACGGTCCGTGACAGTCGTCATGGAACATCGACCCCGGCCAGATAGATTTATGTGGTCGTGTCACAGTAGTACATAGTATGCCAGCGTGTCCGCTCTGTGGCGAGACCGTCTCCGAAGGACGGCCGCGCCACCGCGTCACCCTCGAGATCGAGGACACGACGCGCTCGACGAAACAGTTCATGGGTAACGAAGCCGAGGTCAAACGCTACTGCATCGACCGGCAGCTCTGTCCCGACTGCTGGGACGACCTGCGCACGAAACTCTCGTAACGGCTCTTTTCACGACGCTCGTTCACGGCGCGGACAGCCGCGCGTGCGTGCCGCCGGGCAGCTCTCGCTCGCTCGCGCTAACTATTGTACTGGTAGTTGGTAACAACGCAAATACGATAGCCCCCCAAAGCCGTTTCCATGGCTGCTAACCGTTATTATCGCCCAAATCGAAAAATATGATTGTATTTAGCACATAGGCGATGAAATAAGATTTTTATTATTCGTGTAGGATATATTCGAAAATATTCATATTCGAGGGGCGCATGGGTGTAATCGTCATGTCCGATGACCAACTCCGAACGTACCTGCAACGCCACCCGAAAACGCTCGCCGCGCTGTTCAGCCTGACCGTGCTGCTGTCACAGATGGGATCTGTGGCGGCCAATCATACCGGTATAGCTGGCCCGTAGCTTAGAGAGATTCAAGATCAACGCTCTGACTCCATCGTAGCCTCCCTTGTATTAACAAGGGGATGTTCTCAAGCGAGAGGAAACTTGCAAGTTCGTTCTTAGAGATGCTGAACGATTCAATGATCCCAGCTGAAATATAGTGTTCTGAGTTGCCGCCGATTTCTGGTCGTACGATACTTCCAATACCTGCCCGCGAAGTGGGGTAGGCTTTGTATCTTACCTCAAATAAGCCATCATTTCGTTCAATTTCACACAAGTTCGGATGGAAGTGCGCAACCTGCGCAATCGCTAATCCACCATCACCAACCACCAGATATTCATCGCCCATGATGCTCTCGCCGCGGGCGATGTCGAGCGCAGCGCGCAGCGGGAACCCGGCGTTGAGCAGGCGTGCGAGCGCCCGCCCCATCTTGATGCCCTCGCTATTGAGGATGTCCGAGAGGGTGACGATCCCGCCGATGGCTCCACCCTCGATGAGCGCCATCCCCTGTCGATACGATTGGCAGGCGTTCAGCAAGAAGGCGTCCATCCCCACTGAATCGAGTTCTCGTGCGTCGAGGCGGCCGTCGGCACACGCGAACCCCTCGCTATCGACGTGGCCGCCAGGTCGACGTAAAACCATTACCCCCGCAGACAACGCCGCCAATA